>NZ_JBJJLO010000264.1:0-301 GCF_046230915.1 Pseudomonas sp. KCJK8993 | reverse complement strand
GCGGATCACGTCCAGGACCTTGCCGATGTCGCGGGATTCGTTGGCCAGGTCGCCGATCAGGCTGGCGGTGTCCTGCACGTCGCCGCTCATGCGTTCGATGGCGGTCACGGTTTCCTGCACCAGGTCACGGCCGTCGCCGGCCGAGGCGGTGGCGTTCTTCGAGGCTTCGGAGGTGCTGACGGCGTTGCGCGCCACTTCTTCCACGGCGCTGGTCATTTCGTTGACCGCGGTGGCGGCCTGCTCGATCTCGTTGTTCTGCTGGGTCAGGCCACGGGCGCTTTCCTCGGTGACGCTGTTGAGC
>NZ_JBJJLO010000263.1:0-301 GCF_046230915.1 Pseudomonas sp. KCJK8993 | reverse complement strand
ACGGATCACGTCCAGGACCTTGCCGATGTCGCGGGATTCGTTGGCCAGGTCGCCGATCAGGCTGGCGGTGTCCTGCACGTCGCCGCTCATGCGTTCGATGGCGGTCACGGTTTCCTGCACCAGGTCGCGGCCGTCGCCGGCCGAGGCGGTGGCGTTCTTCGAGGCTTCGGAGGTACTGACGGCGTTGCGCGCCACTTCTTCCACGGCGCTGGTCATTTCGTTGACCGCAGTGGCGGCCTGCTCGATCTCATTGTTTTGCTGGGTCAGGCCACGGGCGCTTTCCTCGGTGACGCTGTTGAGT
>NZ_JBJJLO010000262.1:0-396 GCF_046230915.1 Pseudomonas sp. KCJK8993 | reverse complement strand
GAGCATTCCAGCGTCAGGCGCATGGCCGCCCTGGTCGAGCAGGCCTTGCAGCCCAAGGCGCCGATCCAGGTTCAAGGGCCATCGGCTTCGCTTGCCCCGCAGCCGACTGTCGCCAGGGCTGCGGCCAGCCCAGAACCGCCTGCACAACCAGAGACGGCGCAAATACCAGCCGCGCCTGCACCTGGTGCGGCCGGGAGCGCAACGGCCAGCGAAGGTATCGCCATCATCGGTATGTCCGGGCGCTATCCGGGAGCCCCGACGCTGGATGCCTACTGGGACAACCTGGTGGCCGGTCGCGACTGCGTCGAGGAGATCCCGCCAGCGCGCTGGAGCGTCGACGACTACTACGATCCCGAGGCCGGCAAGCCGGGCAAGACCTACAGCAAGTGGCTGGGA
>NZ_JBJJLO010000261.1:0-396 GCF_046230915.1 Pseudomonas sp. KCJK8993 | reverse complement strand
CAGCATTCCAGCGTCAGGCGCATGGCTGCCCTGGTCGAGCAGGCCTTGCAGTCCACGGCGCCGATCCAGGTTCAAGCGCCACCGGCTTCGCTTGCCCCGCAGCCGAGCATCGCCAGGGCTGCGGCCAGCCCACAACCGCCTGCACCACCAGAGACAGCGCCAACATCGGCCGCGCCTGCACCTCGTGCGGCCGGGACGGCAACGGCCAGCGAAGGTATCGCCATCATCGGCATGTCCGGGCGCTATCCGCAGGCACCGACGCTGGATGCCTACTGGGACAACCTGGTGGCCGGTCGCGACTGCGTCGAGGAGATCCCGCCAGCGCGCTGGAGCGTCGATGACTACTACGATCCCGAGGCCGGCAAGCCGGGCAAGACCTACAGCAAGTGGCTGGGC
>NZ_JBJJLO010000260.1:0-490 GCF_046230915.1 Pseudomonas sp. KCJK8993 | reverse complement strand
CACATGGGCATTGGTGCCGCTGATGCCGAAGGCGCTGACCGCCGCGCGCAGCGGTTGGCCAGCGGCGACTTGCCAGCTCTGGTGATGGGTATTGACGAAGAACGGCGAGCGGGCGAAATCGAAATGCTCGTTCGGTGTGGCGAAGTGCAGGGTCGGCGCCAGTTCGCGGTGGCGCATCTGCAGCAGTACCTTGTGCACCCCCGCGACCCCGGCTGCTGCCGTGGTATGGCCGATGTTGCTCTTGACCGAACCCAGGCCGCAGAAATTGCTCTGCTCGGTTCGTTCCCGGAACACCGTATCCAGGGCTGTCAGCTCGATCGGATCGCCCAGCTTGGTTCCCGTACCGTGCAACTCGACATAGGAGATGCTCCGTGGATCGATGCCGTGGCGGGCGTACACCTCGCGCTCCAGGGCAATCTGGCTGCTGGCGCTGGGCGCAGTGATGCCGTTGGTCTTGCCGTCCTGGTTGATGCCCGACGCGACGATCACC
>NZ_JBJJLO010000259.1:0-490 GCF_046230915.1 Pseudomonas sp. KCJK8993 | reverse complement strand
TACGTGGGCATTGGTGCCGCTGATGCCGAAGGCGCTGACTGCCGCGCGCAGCGGTTGGCCAGCGGCGACTTGCCAGCTCTGGTGATGGGTATTGACGAAGAACGGCGAGCGGGCGAAATCGAAATGCTCGTTCGGCGTGGCGAAGTGCAGGGTCGGCGCCAGTTCACGGTGGCGCATCTGCAGCAGTACCTTGTGCACCCCCGCGACCCCGGCTGCTGCCGTGGTATGGCCGATGTTGCTCTTGACCGAACCCAGGCCGCAGAAATTGCTCTGCTCGGTCCGTTCCCGGAACACCGTATCCAGGGCTGTCAGCTCGATCGGGTCGCCCAGCTTGGTTCCCGTACCGTGCAACTCGACATAGGAGATGCTCCGCGGATCGATACCGTGGCGGGCGTACACCTCGCGCTCCAGGGCGATCTGGCTGCCGGCGCTGGGCGCAGTGATGCCGTTGGTCTTGCCATCCTGGTTGATGCCCGACGCGACGATCACA
>NZ_JBJJLO010000258.1:0-507 GCF_046230915.1 Pseudomonas sp. KCJK8993 | reverse complement strand
GTGATCGATGCCTACCAGCCGGCTGTCGCACCGGCGGCCGCCGAGGCGGGTGCCCCGGCGCTGCTGGTGCTGTCCGCGCAACGCGCTGACCGCTTGCAGGAATACGCCAAGGCGCTGTTGCGGTTCATCGAGCAGCAACCGCGACTCGACCTGGCGGCCCTGGCCTACAGCCTGCAAACCGGCCGCGCGGCCCTGGAGCAGCGGTTGGCCTTCGTCGCTACTTCGCTGGAGCAGGTACGCCAGGCGCTGCGCGACTTCATCAGCGGCACGCCATCGGCATGCCTGCTGAGCGGCGAGGTGGCGACGGCCAAGGATGCCGCTTCGGTGTTGGCCGGCGAAGAGGAGTTCCAGCAGCTGCTGGTCAGCCTGTTGGAGAAACGGCGCCTGCAGAAGCTGGCCGAACTCTGGGTCAGAGGGGTGGTGATCGACTGGTCGTGCTTGTATGGCGCCGATCGTCCGCGCCGTCTGTCGCTGCCGACCTATCCCTTCGCCCGGGAGCGCTATTGG
>NZ_JBJJLO010000257.1:0-553 GCF_046230915.1 Pseudomonas sp. KCJK8993 | reverse complement strand
CTGGTGTACCTGGCCAGCCTCGACGCAGTGCGCAGCGTGGTCGGGGTGACGCGCTGTCATCACTATGATGCCCGCCGAACCGACGCCTTGTCGCTCAAGGACTACATCCGCCGCAGGGACGAGGTTTCCGGGCGCTTGCTCGAACCCATGCTGTGTTTTCACGAAAGCCATGGCGCGCAGGTGCGCGAGGTACTGGAGGGCTATCGGCCCGGCGATGCGGTCAACCGTGACGCCGGGGTCCTGGTGGAATACCCCGATGTGCGGACCATGGCCCCGCCACTCAAGACAACGGCAGCGCCATCACCGGCCGTCCCGTCCGGACAGTGGCCGCAGGTGGTAGGCCAATTGCTGCTGGGGGTGTTGGGCGAAGCCCGGGCCGAGGCCTATGGCGAGCACGTGCCATTGATGGAAATGGGCCTGACGTCGTTGCAGATGCTCGATTTGCGCCATCGCCTGGCGGAGCGCCTGGCCAGCCCGCTGCCGGCCACGTTCTTTTTCCAGCATGGGACCCCGGCGGCGATCATCGCCTATCTGCAAAACCACGGCGCCCCGG
>NZ_JBJJLO010000256.1:0-581 GCF_046230915.1 Pseudomonas sp. KCJK8993 | reverse complement strand
CGGCTGGATGACATCGACTGTTTCGATCCGTTGTTCTTCAACATCTCGCCGGCGGAGGCGGAATGGATCGACCCTCAGCAGCGCCTGTTCCTGGAGGAGGGCTACAAGGCCTTCGAGGACGCGGGGTATCCGCCGCAGAAGTTGAGCGATGCCCGTTGCGGGGTGTACCTGGGCATCATGGGCCCCAGTGAATACGGCTGGCTGGCCCAACAGCAACGCGGCGCGGCGGAGATCACCGGCAGGAGCGAGGCGATAGCCGCCGCGCGCCTGGCCTACTTCCTCAATCTCAAGGGGCCGGCGCTGCTGGTGGACACCGCTTGCTCGTCGTCCCTGGTGGCCACGCACCTGGCCTGCCAGGCGCTGCGCGGCGGCGAAGTGGATGTGGCCCTGGTGGGCGGCGCCACCCTGTATCTGTCGCCCGAGATGTACATGAGCATGTGCAAGGCCGGCATGCTCTCGCCCACGGGCAAATGCCGGACCCTGGACAACGCCGCCGATGGCATCGTGCCCGGCGAGGGCGTCGGCGCCCTGGTACTCAAGCGCCTGGCCGATGCCGAGCGCGATGGCGATCGTATCCACGG
>NZ_JBJJLO010000255.1:0-681 GCF_046230915.1 Pseudomonas sp. KCJK8993 | reverse complement strand
CCGCGACGTCGCTTCGTGCACCAGCCTGCAACGCATCGTTTGCAGCGGCGAGGCGTTGCCGGTGGATGCCCAGCAGCAAGTGTTCGCCAAGCTACCCCGGGCCGGGTTGTACAACCTGTATGGCCCGACCGAAGCGGCGATCGACGTGACCCACTGGACCTGCGTCGATGAAGGCCGCGATGGCGTACCGATCGGCCGGCCGATCGCCAACCTGGGCTGCTACATCCTGGACAGCAACTTCGAGCCGGTGCCGGTGGGTGTGCTGGGCGAGCTGTACCTGGGTGGCGTGGGCCTGGCCCGTGGTTACCACCGTCGTCCGGCCTTGAGCGCCGAACGCTTCGTGGCCCATCCGTTCGTGGCCGGCGAGCGCCTGTACCGTACCGGCGACCTGGCGCGTTATCGCGAAGACGGGGTGATCGAATACGCCGGGCGTATCGACCATCAGGTCAAGCTGCGGGGCCTGCGCATCGAATTGGGCGAGATCGAGGCGCGACTGCTGGAACACGGGCGGGTGCGTGAGGCCGCGGTACTGGCGGTGGATAACCAGCACCTGGTGGGTTACCTGGTGCTGGACGGCGTGGGCGAGGACTGGCGCGAAGTAGTGAGCGCCCACCTGGCCGCGCACTTGCCAGACTACATGGTGCCGGCGCAGTGGGTGGTGCTGGAGCAGATGCCGCTGAG
>NZ_JBJJLO010000254.1:0-762 GCF_046230915.1 Pseudomonas sp. KCJK8993 | reverse complement strand
TTCGAAACCCTGGCTGCGTGGATCGCGTTCTATGTCCAGGTTGCCGGTACGCAGGTACGACGCCTGCTCCCCGTACTGCTCGCGCCCATGGGCCAGGAATGCCTCTGACACATCGGTGTAGCAGTACTCGTCGATCGCCTGCGCATAGGGCGCCAAGTGCTGGAACAGCCGCTCGCTGGTGCCGCCGGTTCCCGCGCCGATCTCGATGATCCGCAACCGTGTTTGGGGATCAGCGGCCAGGCGCTGTGTCACATAGGCCAGCAGCTGTTCCGCCAGCACGGCGTTGAAGTAGTCGGCCAGTGGATGGCCGCGATAGATACCCTGCACCCGCTCCACGCTGCCGCCCGGGAACAGCACTGCGGTGGCCGCGCACTCTGCGCGCAGTATCCCGGGCAACGCCGGCAGCACGGCATCGAGCAAGCGGATCTGGTTGTGCACCACGGCCTGCTCGGGGCCTTGCAGCAGGCGCTCGCGGTCGGCCTCCCATTGTCGCCAGGCGCCAGGCCAGTCCGTCGCCGCCTGCGCCTGGCCACTGGCGTCCAGCAGGCGCAGGGCATCCTCGCGCCAACCGACGTAGGCCGAAGCCAGGCCTGCAGGGCCATGCTCCCAGCCCTGATGGGCCAGCAGATTACGTAGCAGCTGCGCCAGGGCGCGCTCCAGTTCGGCCAGCACCGGAGCCGCCCGCTGCGGCAGGCCAAGCGAGGCGTCGCCATTCAAGATCACCGGGGCCACCGACGCGTTGATCTGCAACTGGCGATCATC
>NZ_JBJJLO010000253.1:0-762 GCF_046230915.1 Pseudomonas sp. KCJK8993 | reverse complement strand
AACGATCGCCAGTTGCAGATCAGCGCGCCGGTGGCCCCGGTGATCTTAAGTGGCGACGCCTCGCTTGGCCTGCCGCAGCGGGCGGCCCCGGTGCTGGCCGAACTGGAGCGAGCCCTGGCGCAACTGCTACGCAATCTGTTGGCCCATCAGGGCTGGGAGCATGGCCCGGCAGGCTTGGCTTCGGCCTACGTCGGTTGGCGCGAGGATGCCCTGCGCCTGCTGGACGCCAGTGGCCAGGCGCAGGCGGCGATGGACTGGCCTGGCGCCTGGCGACAATGGGAAGCCGACCGCGAGCGCCTGCTGCAAGGCCCCGACCAGGCCGTGGTGCACAACCAGATCCGCTTGCTCGATGACGTGCTGCCGGCGTTGCCCGGGATACTGCGCGCAGAGTGCGCGGCCACCGCAGTGCTGTTCCCGGGCGGGAGCGTGGAGCGGGTGCAGGGTATCTATCGCGGTCATCCGCTGGCCGACTACTTCAACACCGTGCTGGCGGAACAGCTGCTGGCCTATGTGGCGCAGCGCCTGGCCGCTGATCCCCAAACACGGTTGCGGATCATCGAGATCGGCGCGGGAACCGGCGGCACCAGCGCGCTGCTGTTCCAGCACTTGGCGCCTTATGCGCAGGCGATCGACGAGTACTGCTACACCGATGTGTCAGAGGCATTCCTGGCCCATGGGCGTGAGCAGTACGGGGAGCAGGCGTCGTACCTGCGTACCGGCAACCTGGATATAGAGCGCGATCCACGCAGCCAGGGCTTCGAG
>NZ_JBJJLO010000252.1:0-766 GCF_046230915.1 Pseudomonas sp. KCJK8993 | reverse complement strand
TCCTGCAGGAAGGCCTGCAGCATCGACGGCACGAAGTGCAGGGTCGTGACCTGCTCACTGTTGATCAGGCTGACCAAGCGGGCCGGATCGCGATGATCCCCCGGCGCCGCCACCACCAGCCGCGCGCCCGTCATCAGTGGCCAGAAGAACTCCCACACCGAAACGTCGAAGCTGAACGGGGTCTTTTGCAAGACCGTGTCGCCAGCCCCTAGGCCGTAGGCCTCTTGCATCCAGCACAGGCGGTTGAGCAGCGCCGAATGCCGGTTGCCGGCGCCCTTGGGCTGGCCGGTGGAGCCCGAGGTGTAGATCACGTAGGCGAGGTTCTCGCCATCCAGGGCGATCTGCGGATTTTCTTCGCTGTAGTGTTCCAGCCAGGCTTCCCCCTGCTCCAGCACCAGGCTGGACAGCCCCTGGGGAATCGGCAGCTGCTCCAGCAGATGCGCCTGGGTCAGCAGCAATTTCACGCCGCTGTCCTCGAGCATGTAGGCCAGGCGCTCGCGTGGGTATTCCGGGTCCAGCGGTACATAGGCGCCACCGGCCTTGAGCACCGCCAGCAGGCCCACCACCATCTCGATCGAACGCTCCACCGCCAGCCCCACCAGTACATCCGGGCCGACCCCGGCCTGGATCAGGCGATGGGCCAGGCGGTTGGCCCGGCGGTTGAGTTCGGCATAGCTCAGGCGCTGCTGACCAAAGACCAGGGCCGGGGCTTCGGGAGCCAGGGCTACCTGTTCCTCGATCAACTGGTGCACCTGGCGTTGCAGCG
>NZ_JBJJLO010000251.1:0-870 GCF_046230915.1 Pseudomonas sp. KCJK8993 | reverse complement strand
CTGCGCATTGGCGAAGTCGACCTGGCCCGAAGCAACCCCAAGGTGCGCATGGTCCGGGTGTTTCGTTGGTACTTCGCCTACTCGACCAAGCTGGCCTTCAGCGGCGAAAGCGCGGACCAGGCCAACTACCAGGTACAGACCGGCCCGGCGCTCGGCGCCTTCAACCAGTGGGTCAAGGGCACACCCCTAGAGCCCTGGCAGCGGCGGCATGTGGATGAGATAGCCACTAGCTTGATGGAGGCCGCGGTGCAGCACCTGCAGGCGCTGCAAATAGTGCTGGCCAGCTCGCAGGAAGCTGTGATCGACACAGACCACTAAACTTTTTATCACTGAACTATGTGGTCTTTCATGTCTCGTTTGTTTGGATAACAAAGAATTAAATAGCAAAAAGTAATACTGCACGCTTCTTCAAAAGCAAAGTATCCGCGTTCAATGAACTATCCGATAGCAGCTTTTTAACTTCGGCGTAAGGCGGCCGGCATTTATAGACTTGAGTTTATGATCACTACGGATTGCGACTGCTGGGGGCAGTTGTTAAAGGTGTAAGTGATGGTTGCAATAATTAAAGGCTTCATGATTTCCAATTGTTATATAGATTGTTGCGTTTTATATGATGCTTTTAATCTGGCCTCTGCTAGATTTTTATGCGTGATTTCCGGGGGGCTTTAGTTTGCTTGGTACAGCGAATTCAATGCTGACAGCCTTCAGCTTTTTTGGGGAGCGCCTCTAATGGCTCTGTGTTCAACAGAGCTCAGTTGAAAAGTGCATGGTTATCGAATGACTAAAAACCATTAATGTGGGCATGCTCAGGGTGGGTTGTATGGACGGCGAAAGGGAATTTGCTAGTTACAACGATCAGGATATGAATCT
>NZ_JBJJLO010000250.1:0-1047 GCF_046230915.1 Pseudomonas sp. KCJK8993 | reverse complement strand
CGCCACTGCCCATTGGCTCGCGGCTTGCGCATGCCGGGCCTTGAAGAACGCCAGCTGTGGCAGTGGGCTGGCCAGCAGGCGCTCCAGCAGCGCCATGGCCTGTGGTGCTTCGATCGAGCCGATCCCGGCCGCCTCCATGCGCTGCCGATAGCTGGCCTTGGCCACTATGCCGACACTGCCCCAATAGCCCCAGTTTATGATCTTCACCGGGTATGGCCGCTCCCGCAGGCCCAGGGCAAAAGCATCGGCGTAGCAGCAACCGGCGGCGTAGTTGGCCTGGCCCGGGGCGCGGATGAAGCTTTGCATCGATGAGAAAAACAGCATGAAATCCAGGTCTTGCCGGCCGAACACCGCATCGAGGTTCTCGCTGGTGGCCGCCTTGGCCCGTAGCGCGGCATCGAATACCCCGGGGGCCATCTGCGCCACGCCGCGATCCTCCAGCACGATGGCGGCGTGCACCACGCCATGCACCGCGCCATAACGGCGGCGAACGGTTTGCTCGGCGGCTTCCAGCGCCGCTCGGTCGTTGGCGTCCGCCCGCAGGTAGAGCGGCGTGGGGCCGAGGCTGCCCAGGCGCGCCCGTTGCGCCTCGATCACCGCATCGGCCTCACGGCGGCCCAGCCATATCACCTGGGCCTGGTAGCGACGGATCAGGTATTCACTGAAGACCGTGCCCAGGCCGCCGGCACCACCGAGGATCAGGTAGACCCCCCGTTCGCGCAGCGCACTGCCGCCGACGTCCGGCAGTGCGCAGGGCACCAGGCGCTGGCGATACCATTGGCCGTCGCGCAGGGCCAGGGTTTCCCCCGGCAGTTCTGGCACATCCGGGCCAGCCTGCGCCGAAGGCCAGGGGGCCTGGCCGGCGAGGTCGAGCACGCGCACCTGCCAATGGCTATATTCCTTGGCCACCGAACCCATCAGCCCGTGGACACTGGCCTGTTCTGGATCGCCGGTTTCTGCGGCCAGAACCGGCAGCGCCTGGCGGGTGACCACCGTCAACGCCAGGGGCCGGCTACCGTAGTCCAGGGCCAAAAGCGCCTGGACCAG
>NZ_JBJJLO010000249.1:0-1080 GCF_046230915.1 Pseudomonas sp. KCJK8993 | reverse complement strand
GCAGCCCATCGCGATTGTCGGAATGAGCTGTCGCTTCGCACCGCAACTTTCCAGCCTGGAGAGTTATTGGGACTTTCTGGTTCAAGGCCGCTGTGCGGTCGGTGACTTGCCCGGCGACCGCTGGGCCGATTATGAGAACAGCAGTCCCGAAGTGGCGGCGGCGCTGAAGAAGGCCACGCGCCGTGGATGCTTCATGGAGCGGATCGATCATTTCGATCCGGGATTCTTCGGTATTTCTGCCCGCGAGGCGCAGTCCCTGGACCCGCAGCAGCGGATGATCCTGGAACTGGCCTGGGAGGCGCTCGAGCACGCCGGCATCCCACCATTGATGATCAAGGGCAGCGAGGCGGGGGTATTCGCCGCCGCCAATTCGTTCGACTACGGGCACCGGATGCTGGCCGACCTGAGTCATATCGAGCCCTGGGTGGTCAACGGCGGGATGTTGTTCGGCATCGCCAACCGGGTGTCCTACATCCTCGACCTTCACGGCCCCAGTCTGGTGGTCGACACCGCCTGTGCCGGCTCGCTCACGGCGCTGCACCTGGCCTGCCAGAGCCTGCGCGATGGCAGTACCGGGCTGGCCCTGGTGGCGGCGGTGAACCTGATGACATTCCCCGGTTTGAGTCTGGCGCTGGATGCTTCGGGCGCCACGGCGGCCGATGGTCGCTGCAAATCCTTCGATAGCGCTGCCGACGGTTATGGCCGCGGGGAAGGAGCGGGGGTGCTGGTCCTCAAGCGCCTGGACGATGCATTGCGTGACCAGGACCGGATACTGGCCCTGGTCCGGGGTTCGGGGGTGTTCCAGGACGGCCACAGCGCCGGGATGATGGCGCCCAACGGCGAGGCCCAGGAGCTGATGCTGCGCCAAGTCTATCGCCAGGCCGATATTCCCTGTGCCTCGGTGCAGTACGTGGAGGCCCATGGCACCGGCACCCGCCTGGGGGACAAGGCCGAGCTGACGGCGATTTCCCGGGTGTTCGGCAGCACGCGCAGCGGCGGCGAGAAATGCCTGGTGGGCTCGGTCAAGCCCAATATCGGCCACCTGGAAGCGGGCGCCGGCATCGCCGGCTTGATCAAGGC
>NZ_JBJJLO010000248.1:0-1095 GCF_046230915.1 Pseudomonas sp. KCJK8993 | reverse complement strand
TTGCAGGCCGATTCGTGCGACCCCGAGCTGGCCCCGCGGCACATGCCAGAGCAGATGGTCGAACCCGGTCCTGGCGCCCAACCAGCTGGCACAGTCTGCAGCCCCATCAGGCGTACCCCATTGGCGAGCGATCGCCTCTGGAACTTCCAGCAGGTGCTGATCCTGGGCGACGGCGGTGGCCTTCACGGCTTCTAGCGCTTGCCAACGTGGGGCCAGGGTCAGTTCTCCCGCAGGCCTTGGTTGCGCGGGCGTGCGACAGCAAAAGCCGCTCAAGCGCACCGCCACCTGGCCATCGGCGTGCGCCAGGTCGACATCGAAGCTCTGCCCTGCGCCCTGCTCCACGCCGGCGCGCCGCACCACCGCCCATGCCGGGTCCGGTAGCGGGCCCCACTGCTCGACCCGGGTCACGGCGAATGGCAGTTGCAGCGCCGGTTTGGCCAGCCAGCCAGTGGCAGCCTGCAAGGCGCCATCCAGCAGGGATGGCAGCAAGGTATAGCCCGGCGCCGCGCTGGCAACTGCCAGGCTCGCCAACGCTGCCAGCGGGCCGCTGCGCAGTTCCTTGAGGGCACGAAACCCCGCGCCGTACTCCAGGCCCTGTTCGGTGAAGCGCGCATAACAGTTCGCTGCGTCCACCTGCGACTCGCATGAGGCACCTACGGCGGCCAGGTCGACCCGCGGCGCTGGTTGGCCGCTCGCGGGGCGCACCCAGCCCTGGCTATAAAGCTGTTTTTGCGTGCCGGTGCCGCTATGGATCTCATAACGGACTCCGCGCCCCGGCTCTTCCACCAGGCCGATATGCACCAGCAGAGGCTGGCTGACCACCAGCGGGCGCAGCCAGGCCACCTCCTCCAGCACCATCGGCTGCCCCACTGGCAGTTCGCTGGCCAGGGCCGCCGCTGCGCGGGCCCACTCCAGTTGCACCACCCCCGGCACCACCGGTTGCCCGGCCACCCGGTGTTCGCGAACGAACCATTCGTTACCCGAGAGTCGTGTGCTGTAGCGTTGTTCGTGCAGGGTCGAACTGTTGCAGTGGAGCAATGGGTGCAGGGCCGCCCGCTCATCTGGCAATGAGCCGTTCGCCGCCTGGGGCGTTAT
>NZ_JBJJLO010000247.1:0-1101 GCF_046230915.1 Pseudomonas sp. KCJK8993 | reverse complement strand
CTGCAGGCCGATTCGTGCGACCCCGGGCTGGCCCTGCGGCACATGCCAGAGCAGATGGTCGAACCCGGTCCTGGCGCCCAACCAGCTGGCACAGGCTGCCGCCCCATCGGGCGTGCCCCATTGGCGAGCGATCGCCTCCGGAACTTCCAACAGGTGCTGGTGCTGGTCCTGGGTATCGGCGATGGTCCTCACGGCCTCTAGCGTTTGCCAACGCGGGGCCAGGGTCAGCTCTCCCGCAAGCTCTGGTTGCGCGGGCGTGCGACAGCAAAAGCCGCTCAAGCGCACCGCCACCTGGCCATCGGCGTGCACCAGGTCGACATCGAAGCTCTGCCCTGCGCCCTGTTCCCCGCTGGTGCGCCGCACCACCGCCCATGCTGGGTCCGGTAGCGGGCCCCACTGTTCGACCCGGGTCAGGGCGAATGGCAGTTGCAGCGCCGGTTTGGCCAGCCAGCCAGTGACAGCCTGCAATGCACCATCCAGCAGGGATGGCGGCAAGGTATAGCCCGGTGCCGCGCTGGCCACAGCCAGGCTCGCCAGCGCTGCCAGCGGGCCGCTGCGCAGTTCCTTGAGGGCGCGAAACCCCGCGCCGTACTCCAGGCCCTGCTCGGTGAAGCGCGCATAACAGCTGGCTACGTCCACCTGCGACTGGCATGACGCACCTACGGCGGCCAGGTCGACCTGCGGCGCTGGTTGCCCGCTCGCGGGGCGCACCCAGCCCTGGCTATAAAGCAGTTTTTGCGTGCCGGTACCGCTATGGATCTCATAACGGACCCCGCGCCCCGGCTCTTCCACCAGGCCGATATGCACCAGCAGCGGCTGGCTGACCACCAGCGGGCGCAACCAGGCCACCTCCTCCAGCAGCATCGGCTGCCCCACTGGCAGTTCGCTGGCCAGGGCCGCCGCTGCGCGGGCCCACTCCAGTTGCACCACCCCCGGCACCACCGGTTGCCCGGCCACCCGGTGTTCGCGAACGAACCATTCGTTGCCCGAGAGTCGGGTGCTGTAGCGCTGTTCGTGCAGGGTCGAACTATTGCAGTGGAGCAATGGGTGCAGGACCGCCCGCTCATCTGGCGTTGAACCAGTCGCCGCCTGGGGCGTTAC
>NZ_JBJJLO010000246.1:0-1113 GCF_046230915.1 Pseudomonas sp. KCJK8993 | reverse complement strand
ATTACTCGATGACTTTGGCTACGACGCCAGCGCCGACGGTACGACCGCCTTCACGGATAGCGAAACGCAGGCCATCTTCCATCGCGATGGTCTTGATCAGAGTGACAGTCATCTGGATGTTGTCACCTGGCATTACCATTTCAACGCCTTCTGGCAGTTCGCAGTTACCAGTCACGTCAGTAGTACGGAAGTAGAACTGTGGACGGTAGCCTTTGAAGAACGGAGTATGACGACCACCTTCTTCTTTGCTCAGAACGTAAACTTCAGCGGTGAACTTGGTGTGCGGCTTAACGGTACCTGGCTTAACCAGAACCTGGCCACGCTCAACGTCGTCACGCTTGGTGCCACGCAGCAGAACGCCGCAGTTCTCACCAGCACGACCTTCGTCCAGCAGCTTGCGGAACATTTCAACGCCGGTGCAGGTAGTCTTCTGAGTCTCGCGCAGACCCACGATCTCAACTTCTTCCTGGATGCGAACGATGCCACGCTCAACACGGCCAGTTACCACAGTGCCACGACCGGAGATCGAGAACACGTCTTCGATTGGCATCAGGAACGGCTTGTCGATAGCACGCTCTGGCTCTGGAATGTAGGTATCCAGAGTTTCTACCAGACGCTTAACAGCGGTGGTACCCATTTCGTTGTCGTCTTGGCCGTTCAGAGCCATCAGAGCCGAACCGATGATGATCGGAGTGTCATCACCTGGGAAGTCGTAAGTGCTCAGCAGATCGCGCACTTCCATCTCAACCAGTTCCAGCAGCTCAGCGTCGTCCACCATGTCAGCCTTGTTCAGGAAGACAACGATGTACGGAACACCTACCTGACGGGACAGCAGGATGTGCTCACGAGTTTGCGGCATCGGACCATCGGCAGCCGAGCAAACCAGGATCGCGCCGTCCATCTGGGCAGCACCGGTGATCATGTTTTTGACGTAGTCGGCGTGACCTGGGCAGTCAACGTGCGCGTAGTGACGAATGTTCGAGTCGTACTCTACGTGCGCAGTGTTGATGGTGATACCACGAGCTTTTTCTTCTGGAGCGCTGTCGATCTTGTCGAAGTCAACACGAGCCGAACCGAAAACTTCGGAGCAAACGCGAGTCAGAGCAGCGGTCA
>NZ_JBJJLO010000245.1:0-1161 GCF_046230915.1 Pseudomonas sp. KCJK8993 | reverse complement strand
TGAGTCGACCCTGAACATCGCCCGGGGCGCCGGCCTGTCGCTGGACACCATCAACAGCGCGATCATCCAGATCAACGAGCGCAACCTGGTGATCGCCAGCGCCGCCGAAGAACAGGCCCAGGTGGCCCGCGAAGTGGACCGCAACCTGGTGAACATCCGCGACTTGTCGGTGCAATCGGCCACCGGCGCCCACCAGACCAGCGCCGCCAGCAATGAACTGGCCAGCCTGGCCGTGGACCTGAATGGCCTGGTGGCGCGCTTCCGCCTCTGACCCGACGCCCTCGGCCCCGCCCCTGTTTGCAGGCCGAGCCCGGAATGAACGACCAGCGCAAGAGCCATCCGCGACACCCGCGCGAGCCTGAAATCCACGACAGGACTCAAGACTTTAGTCGTACGACCGATAAGTCACGGTAGATCAGTCTCAAGCCCCGCATGGATGCGCTCTTCCTGGTACCTATCATGTCCCTTCGTAATATGAATATCGCTCCGCGGGCCTTCCTCGGTTTTGCCATGATCGGCGGCTTGATGCTGATCCTCGGGGTTTTCGCCCTGAACCAGATGAGCAAGATTCGTGGCGCCGCCGAAGACATCACCCTGAGCAGCGTGCCGAGCATCCAGAGCCTGGACGAGTTCACCCAGCTGACCCTGCGCCTGCGGGTGCTGTCCTATCGCCTGCTGGTGAACCGTGAGCCGGATGTCCAGCAAAAGACCATGGAACTGCTGGATATGCGCAACCAGCAGATTCGCGCCGCCCAGGGCACCTATGAAAAGCTCATCACCGGCCCGGCGGAAAAAGCCGCCTATGACCAGTACGTCCAGTTGCTGGGCCAATACCGGCAGATCGAAGAACGGATGAAGAGCCTGTCGCGCAACAACCAGGTGGATGAGCTGCGCAACTTGCTCAACACCGAGTTGCTGAACAACTCCGAAGCGATCAACGCCGTGCTCAACCACCTGATGGAGATCAACACCCAGCAAACGGTGGACACCAACCGCCAGGCCGCGGAGCAGTATTCGGCCGCGTTCAAGCTGGTGGTGCTTCTGTTGCTCCTGGCCACTGGCCTGACCCTGCTGTTCGCCTGGCTGCTGACCCGCAGCATCACCCAACCGATCGCCAAGGCCCTGGAAGCCGCCGAGGAGATCGCCGAGGGCAACCTGACA
>NZ_JBJJLO010000244.1:0-1181 GCF_046230915.1 Pseudomonas sp. KCJK8993 | reverse complement strand
GGAAGAGGGATGAAGCCGGGCAGCGGCTAAGGCCTTGAGCCTGCACTGTAGATTGAGCTCCTCCTCTTCAGCCTCACTCGCTAAGTCCGAACGGTATCCTGAGCCCTGCATCGCACGGTAGCTCGCATCAACAAGGCTGAGACCGAGTGATGGATGATCCTCAACCCGCGCATACGAGGAAGAGAATATGTCTAACGTCATCGGGGTCGATATCGCCAAGAACACATTTGATGTCGCCACACCTCTGCCCAACGGCAAGTACCGTACACGCGGCAAGATTCCCAACAATGCCGAGGGCTTCGCCCAGCTCGACCAGTGGCTCAAGTTGCATGCGCAACCCAACGCCAGGGTCGTCATGGAAGCCACCAGCGTTTATCACGAAGCCCTGGCAGAGCACCTCTACCACCAGGGTTACGAAGTCATCGTGGTCAACCCGGCCCGGGTCCATTACTTCAAGAAAAGTGAAGGAATCAACTACAAGACCGACAAGGTAGACGCCAAGTTGCTGGCCGCCTTTGCCCAGGCCAAGCACGAGTCACCCTTGACGCCCTGGGCGCCGGAGCCTGTGGCAATCCGCCGGCTACGGGTCCTGCTGCGACGCCTGGGCGACCTGCAGGAGATGCTGCAGATGGAACGTAATCGCCAGGAAGTGGCGGATACGGTGGTTCAGGAATCGATCCAGTCGCACATCAGCCACATCGAAAAAGACATCGTCCAGACCCGCCAGATGATCAAGCAGCATGTCGACGATGATCCCGACTTGCGGGGCAAACGGGATCTGCTGTTGAGCATCGACGGTATCGGCGAGAAGACCGCGTCAGTGATCCTGGCCGAACTGGGCGATCTCAAGGAGTTTCGTAGCGCCCGGGCCGTGGTCTCGTTTGCGGGGTTGAATCCGCAGCTGGCCGAATCCGGCAAATTCAAGGGCCGCACGCTGATCAGCAAGGCCGGTTCGGGGCGTATCCGCCGAGCGTTGTACCTGCCCAGCATCACCGCCATGAACATGAGTGAGCCCCTCATGGCGATGAAAGAGCGGCTGCGCGCCAAGGGTAAAGCGGGCAAGCAGATCGTCTGTGCGGTGATGCGCAAGATGCTGCATATCGTGTTTGGCGTGCTCAAATCGGGCCGTCCTTATGACCCGAAATTGGCGCTTGCCCGGTAACGGGCAAGACGGTATCTAC
>NZ_JBJJLO010000243.1:0-1353 GCF_046230915.1 Pseudomonas sp. KCJK8993 | reverse complement strand
CATCTGGATGATGGTCTGCATGATAGTGCTCTGGGTGGAGATGGTCTTGGCGTTCGCCTGGTAGTTGCTCTGGGCCTTGATCAGGTTCACCAGCTCGTTGGTCAGGTTGACGTTGGACTCTTCCAGGGCGTTGGATTGGATCGAGCCCAAGGTGCCCGTCCTCGGTGCGTCATAACCCGGGATACCCGAGGCGTAGGTTTCTTTCCACTGGGTGCCACCGATCGGCTGCAAGCCTTGCTCGTTGGTGAAACTGGCCAGGGAGATCTGGCCGATCGGCTTGGTCTGCTCGTTGCTGAAGTTGGCCAGCATCACGCCGCTGCCGTCGATGGTCAGGTTGGTGATCTGGCCAGTGGAGTAGCCGTTCTGCATAGGCACCGAGCGAGCGGTATCACCCAATACCGAACCGGTCTTGGTCATGTCGATCTTCACCCCGCCTGCCGCTGCCACCGAACCGTTGGGGGTGAAGTTGCCATTGACCACGTTGCCCGGCGTCCAGCTGCCCATGACGATACTGTTGCCACTTACCGTGAACGGGCTGGTGGCCGGCGCGGCTGGCGGCGTCAGGGACTGGAGCTTGCCGGAGGAGTCGAACTTGATGGTGATCGGCGCCTGGTTGGCCATGGTGAAAGGCATGCCATCGGGGTTGCGGCCATCGATCAGGGTATAGGTCTGCCACTCGTTGGGATTGGACGTCTTGATCATGTACTGATCCAGGACGTGCTTGTTGCCCTGGGAGTCATACACCGGGGTGCTGAACTGCTTGGTATAGGTTTCGCTTTTGGTCGGATCGAACACATACGCCGGGGCCGGAGCCGTCGGGTTGACGTTGATCGGATCGGCGCTGGAGTTCAGGTTGATGGTCGAGGAAATCGAATCGGTCGGCTTGGGTGGAAGGTTCGACACATCGATCCGCAGGTCGGTCAACACGCCATTGACGATCTTGCCGTTGGCATCCACGGCATAACCTTGCAGGCGGGCAGTGCCGTCGCTGGTGGTGATGTAGCCTTGCTTGTCGGTCTTGAAGGCACCGGCGCGGGTATAGCTCAGCGAGCCATTGTTGTTCAGCACGAAGAAACCCTGGCCCTGGATGCCCATGTCCAGCACGTTGCCGGTGTTGTTGATATCGCCATTGGTGAACTGCTGGGACACATTGGCCAGGCGCACGCCGTTACCCACCACCTGGGTGCCGCTGCCCAGCTTGGTGGCCGAGTACACGTCGGCGAACTCGGCACGGGAAGACTTGAAGCCGGTGGTGGCGACGTTGGCGATGTTGTTGCCGGTCACGTCCAATTGCTTGTTGGCAGCGTAGAGACCGCTAAGGCCGATGTTGAAAGACATATTCCGCTCCTTGTG
>NZ_JBJJLO010000242.1:0-1463 GCF_046230915.1 Pseudomonas sp. KCJK8993 | reverse complement strand
TGGACCCGCGACATCAACCGCGCCTACCGCATGGGCCGTGGGATCAAGGCCGGTCGCGTGTGGACCAACTGCTACCACCTGTACCCGGCGCACGCCGCGTTCGGTGGCTACAAGAAATCCGGCGTGGGCCGCGAGACCCACAAGATGATGCTCGACCACTACCAGCAGACCAAGAACCTGCTGGTGAGCTACGACATCAATCCGTTGGGCTTCTTCTAAGCAGCGGCAAGCGGCAAGCTTCAAGCGGCCCATGCGTGCCTTTGTCGCTTCTATCTTGCTTGCCGCTTGTAGCTTGTAGCCGCCCCTGTTGCCCCTACCAAGGCACCCCGCCAACCGGTGCCAAAGTAGCATTCGGTCCTGCCGGCCACCGTGCATTAATGCGGTTACCGGAATCCCCCGGCACGACAAGAGGATCGACCCCATGTGGCATAAACCCGCCTACACCGACCTGCGCATCGGCTTCGAAGTCACCATGTACTTCGCCCACCGTTGAGTCGTCCCGCTCCGGCCGCTGCTGGTGGCGGCCGGAGTCTTCTGTCTTCGGAGCACTCCATGCATATCCGCATCCTCGGTTCCGCGGCGGGCGGCGGTTTCCCGCAGTGGAACTGCAACTGCCGCAACTGCGCCGGTGTGCGCAATGCCAGCCTGCGGGCCCGGCCGCGCACGCAATCGTCCATCGCCCTGAGCGACCACGGCGTAGACTGGATCCTGTGCAACGCCTCGCCGGACATCCGCGTGCAACTGGCGTCTTTTGCGCCCTTGCAACCGGCACGGCGGCTGCGCGACTCGGCGCTGGCCGGGGTGATCCTGCTGGACAGCCAGATCGATCACTGCACCGGCTTGCTCAGCCTGCGCGAAGGCTGCCCGCAAAAGGTCTGGTGCACCGAGATGGTCCATCAGGACCTGTGCAGCGGTTTCCCGCTGTTCAACATGCTCAGTCATTGGAACGGCGGCCTGGCCTGGCAGCCGATCCACCTCGATGGCCGCGCCTTCAGCGTGCCGGCCTGCCCGGACCTGCTGTTGCGGGCGATTGTCCTGCTCAGCAGTGCGCCGCCGTATTCGCCCCATCGCGGCAACCCCCATCCGGGGGACAACATCGGCCTGTTCGTCGAGGACCGGCGCAGTGGCGCCAGCTTGTTCTACGCCCCGGGCCTGGGCCAGGTGGACCCGGCCCTGTTGGAGTGGATGGGCCGCGCCGACTGCCTGCTGGTGGACGGCACCTTGTGGCGCGATGACGAGATGCGCCAGTGCGGGGTCGGCGACAAGCTCGGCAGCGAGATGGGCCACCTGGCGCAAAGCGGTCCGGGCGGGATGCTGCAGGTGCTGGAGGCGTTCCCAAGGGCGCGCAAGGTGCTGATCCACATCAACAACACCAACCCGATCCTCGACGAGGACTCGGCCGAACGCGCGGAACTGACCCGCCGTGGCATCGAGGTAGCCCACGACGGCATGGACCTGCACCT
>NZ_JBJJLO010000241.1:0-1510 GCF_046230915.1 Pseudomonas sp. KCJK8993 | reverse complement strand
CGCGAGACCCTGCTCGGGTTCAACGCCACCGACGCCGATTACCCACGCGCTACCACCGTGGTGCAGATGATCGAAGCCCAAGCCGCTCGGGACCCGGCGGCGATTGCGGTGGTGCTGGACGACCAACAGTTGAGCTACCGCGACCTGAACGAACGGGCCAACCGCGTCGCCCATTATTTGCGCAGCCTTGGCGCGGGCGCCGATCGCTGCGTGGCGATCTGCATGCCACGCAGCCTGGAGCTGATTGTCGGCTTGCTGGGCATCCTCAAGTCCGGCGCTGCCTATGTGCCGCTGGACCCCGAGTACCCGGCGCAACGCCTGGCATTTGCGCTGCAAGACAGCCAGCCGCTGGCGGTGCTGGTGCAGGACGCCAGCCGTGGCGTGCTGGGCGATACGACCATGCCACTGGTTGACCTGGCGGAGGCCGCTTTGGCCGAGCAGCCGCTCGACAACCCGCCCGCCCTGGCCACGGCCCACGACCTGGCCTATGTGATCTTCACCTCAGGCTCCACCGGCCGCCCTAAAGGCGTGATGGTGGAACACGGCTCGCTGGTCAACCACATCGGCTGGCAAACCCAGGCCTTTGGTTTTAATGCCACAGACCGCTTCCTGCAGCGGACCTCGGTGGCGTTCGACGCGTCGGTCTGGGAAATCTGGACGCCGTTGGCCATCGGTGCGCGCCTGGTGTTGCTGCCGGCCGAGGCTTCGCGGGATGTCGAGCACATGGCGCGTACGCTGGTGGAGCAGGGCGTGACTATTGCCCAGTTCGTGCCGAGCCTGTTGCGCCTGCTGGTGCAATTGCCCGAGACGGGGGTGCGCTGCCGCTACCTGTTCAGCGGCGGTGAAGCCCTTGACCCGCAATTGGCCATGCAGGCCCGTGCGCTGACCAGCCACGGCATCGTCAACCTGTACGGACCGACGGAAGCGACCATCGACAGCACCTCCTGGACCTTCAACGACCCAGGCCCACTCGATGTCGTGCCGATCGGCAAACCCATCGCCAACGCCCGCGCCTATGTGCTCGACGCGCACCTGCAGCTGCTGCCGCTGGGTGTCGCCGGTGAGCTGTACATCGGTGGCGCCGGGGTGGCTCGCGGTTACCTGGGGCGCGATGACCTGACCGCCGAACGCTTCCTGGCCGACCCGTTCAACCCGGGCGGGCGCTTGTACAAAACCGGCGACCTGGTGCGTTACCTGGCGGACGGCACGCTGGAATACCTGGGCCGTAACGACGACCAGATCAAGCTGCGCGGCTTGCGCATCGAACTGGGTGAAATCGAATCCTGCCTGGTCGCCCATGCCGAGGTGCAGGAAGCGGTGGTGCTGGTGCGCAACGAGCGCCTGATCGCTTATTGCCGCGCGCCATCGAGCCTGGATATCCAGGCCTTGCGAGCGCAGGTGCAAGCGCAATTGCCGAGCTACATGGTGCCCCAGGCGTATGTGCTGCTGGACGCGCTCCCCCTGAGCCCCAACGGCAAGGTGGATCGCCAGGCGCTACCGGACCCGGACA
>NZ_JBJJLO010000240.1:0-1569 GCF_046230915.1 Pseudomonas sp. KCJK8993 | reverse complement strand
CACATAGTCGATCTGCCCCGGGGCCAGGCCCGCGCGCCCCAAAGCCTGAGCGATGGCGCGCATCTCGCCCTCGCGCGATGGGTCGGGATTGCGGTTGGCATCCATGGTCCAGCCCCAGCCGGACAATTGCGCATAGGGCCGGACGGTGCTGCGCGTGGGGCCGGCCATGCGCTCCACCACCACCGCGCCACAACACTCGCCATAGATGAAACCGTCTCGGTCGCGGTCGAACGGCCGGGCCGCCTGCATCGGTGCATCGGCATAGCGCTCGGAGCCCATGGCCCCCAACGAACGCAACGCCTGGCACTCCCAATGCGACAGGTCCATCAGGGCGCCCAGCGCGATCGCCACATCCACCTGCCCCGACTGCACCGCCTGTAGCGCCTGGATCACCGCGACCTGGCCGCTGGCCGAGGCCCCGCCCACGGTGCAGGCCATGCCCTGGATGCCGAACTGCTGGGTACACAACCCGCACAGGTCGCTGTCCATGAACTCGACGCCATGGCCCGGCCGCACGAAGGCCTCGCGCCCGGTGTAGCGCTCATGGAGCTGGGCCAGTTCACGTTGCTGCAGGTTGCAGCCGCCGACGACCAGGCCTATGCGCTGCGGGTCCACGTCCTCCAGGCGGGCGTCCTGCCAGGCTTCATGCAAGGCCACCAGGGCCGCCTCGGCCGTCAGCGACAACTGCCGGAACAGCCGTGGCGCACGCTCCTGCGGCAGTTGCAGGGGGCCGAGTTCGGCGCCGAGAAAACGGCTTTGCCCCTGGCGCCCGGGGCGTTGCAGCACGTCGAAAGCGGCGTCGCCGGCCAGCAGTGCGCGGGTGAAGGCCTCCCGGCCCTGGCCAATGGCGGAAACGATACCGACACCGGTGATCGCAACGGGTAGTGGTCGAGTGGCAAGCATGTTGGCACCAGGATTGTCGATTCGGGCGAAGGCAACGGGCCGGCCCATGGCTGCATGGATGGCTACAACGCCTGGATCTCGTCGAGGGCGAAATAGCCGTTGTGGCCTTGCAGGTAGACCGCCGCCCGGTGGCCCAGCAACACCAAGGCGGTGCTGCGAGTCAGCAGCTCGCCGTCGACCCGTAGCGAGCGCACCCGAGTGCCGGCGGGATGCCGGGCATTCCACTGGGCGACCTGCTCGATGGCGCTGTGCAGCGCCGCTTCGCGAGGCCCAGGCGCTGCGCCCCCCGGCGAAACCGCAACGCCAGGCACAGGCGGGCGGCTGCCAGCGCGGATCTTCTCCACCAGCTTGGTCAACACCTCGCCATGGCCGACCTCTTCGAATTGCACCTCGCCCTGGGCCAGCAGGTATTGGATGCTCTCGCACCATTGCACTGGATGGGTCAGTTGCTGGACCAGGTGGTCGGCGATCGCTTCCTGGCTATACGGCTGGGCCGAAACGTTGGCGATTACCGGCTTGTTCGGCGGCGCCAGCTCCAGGCCTTGGAGATACGCGCGAAAGGCATCGGCGATCGGTTGCATGTAGCGCGAGTGGAAGGCGCCACTGGTATTGAGCGGATACAGCATGCCGCCCGCTGCCTCGACCGCGCTTTCCAGGCGCGCCAGC
>NZ_JBJJLO010000239.1:0-1569 GCF_046230915.1 Pseudomonas sp. KCJK8993 | reverse complement strand
TACATAGTCGATCTGCCCCGGGGCCAGGCCCGCGCGCTCCAAAGCCTGGGCGATGGCGCGCATCTCGCCCTCGCGCGATGGGTCGGGATTGCGGTTGGCATCCATGGTCCAGCCCCAGCCGGACAATTGCGCATAGGGCCGAATGGTGCTGCGCGCGGGGTTGGCCATGCGCTCCACCACCACCGCGCCGCAACACTCGCCATAGATGAAACCATCGCGGTCGCGGTCGAACGGCCGGGCCGCCTGCATCGGCGCATCGGCATAGCGCTCGGAGCCCATGGCCCCCAACGAACGCAACGCCTGGCACTCCCAATGCGACAGATCCATCAGGGCGCCCAGCGCGATCGCCACATCCACCTGCCCCGACTGCACCGCCTGTAGCGCCTGGATCACCGCGACCTGGCCGCTGGCCGAGGCGCCGCCCACGGTGCAGGCCATGCCCTGGATGCCGAACTGCTGGGTACACAACCCGCACAGGTCGCTGTCCATGAACTCGACGCCATGACCCGGCCGCACGAAGGCCTCGCGCCCGGTGTAGCGCTCATGAAGCTGGGCCAGTTCACGTTGCTGCAGGTTGCAGCCGCCGACGACCAGGCCGATGCGCTGCGGGTCCACGTCCTCCAGGCGGGCGTCCTGCCAGGCTTCATGCAAGGCCACCAGGGCCGCCTCGGCAGTCAGCGACAACTGCCGGAACAGCCGTGGCGAACGCTCCGGCGGCAGTTGCAGGGGGCCGAGTTCGGCGCCGAGAAAACGGCTTTGCCCCTGGCGCCCGGGGCGTTGCAGCACGTCGAAAGCGGCGTCGCCGGCCAGCAATGCGCGGGTGAAGGCCTCCCGGCCCTGGCCGATGGCGGAAACGATACCGACACCGGTGATCGCAACGGGTAGTGGTCGAGTGGCAAGCATGTTGGCACCAGGATTGTCGATTCGGGCGAAGGCAACGGGTCGGCCCATGGCTGCATGGATGGCTACAACGCCCGGATCTCGTCGAGGGCAAAGTAGCCGTTGTGGCCTTGCAGATAGACCGCCGCCCGGTGGCCCAGCAACACCAAGGCGGTGCTGCGGGTCAGCTGGTCGCCGTCGACCCGCAGCGAGCGCACCCGAGTGCCGGCGGGATGCCGGGCATTCCACCGGGCGACCTGCTCGATGGCGCTGTGCAGCGCCGCTTCGTGAGGCCCAGGCGCCGCATCCCCCGGCGAAACCGCAACGCCAGGCACAGGCAGGCGGCTGCCAGCGCGGATCTTCTCCACCAGCTTGGTCAACACCTCGCCATGGCCGACTTCTTCGAATTGCACCTCGCCCTGGGCCAGCAGGTATTGGATGCTCTCGCACCATTGCACTGGATGAGTCAGTTGCCGGACCAGGTTGTCGGCGATCGCTTCCTGGCTATAGGGCTGGGCCGAAACGTTGGCGATTACCGGCTTGTTCGGCGGCGCCAGTTCCAGGCCTTGGAGATACGCGCGAAAGGCATCGGCGATCGGTTGCATGTAGCGCGAGTGGAAGGCGCCACTGGTATTGAGCGGATACAGCATGCCGCCCGCGGCCTCGACCGCGCTTTCCAGGCGCGCCAGT
>NZ_JBJJLO010000238.1:0-1854 GCF_046230915.1 Pseudomonas sp. KCJK8993 | reverse complement strand
ATCCGTGATGTGGCAAGGCCGCACCCGATAGAGCACGCCCTGACCCTGAGCATGGGTTTTGGCGGCATCAACACCGCGTTGTGCCTGACGCGTCATGAGCGATGAACAACCAAGGAGAAAGCCAATGTTATCCGTAGGAATCGAAGCGATGAACGTGTTCGGCGGTCGGGCCTGCCTGGACGTTGCCGAACTGGCCGCGCACCGCCAGCTGGATACGGCGCGCTTCAATAATCTGCTGATGAAGGAAAAGACCGTCGCGCTGCTGGACGAGGACCCGGTGACCTATGCGGTGAACGCAGCACGCCCTTTGGTGGAGGCGTTATCGGCCGAAGAGAAGGCCCGGATCGAGTTGCTGATCACCTGCTCGGAATCGGGGATCGATTTCGGCAAGTCGCTGAGCACCTACGTCCACCACCACCTGGGACTGAACCGCAACTGCCGGTTGTTCGAGCTCAAGCAGGCCTGCTATTCGGGCACCGCGGGCTTGCAGATGGCGGTGAACTTCATCCTGGCCCAGGTCTCGCCGGGGGCCAAGGCGCTGGTGATCTCCACCGACCTGGCCCGGCACATGACCACCGGCGGCAGCGCCCTCACCGAGGACTGGTCCTTCGCCGAGCCCAGCACCGGTGCCGGCGCCGTGGCGATGCTGGTCAGCGACCAGCCGCGGATCTTCGACATCGACGTCGGTGCCAACGGCTACTACGGCTACGAAGTGATGGACACCTGCCGGCCAACCGCGGATACCGAGGCCGGCGACTCCGACCTGTCGCTGCTGTCCTACCTGGACTGCTGCGAGAACGCATTTCTCGAGTACCAGAAGCGCGTCGGCGACGTCGACTATGTCGGCTCGTTTCGCTACCTGGCGTTCCATACGCCCTTCGGCGGGATGATCAAGGGCGCGCATCGCACCATGATGCGCAAGCAGGTCCAGGCCGCGCCGGCGGACATCGAGGCCGATTTCCAGCGCCGGGTGACGCCGGGGCTCAGCTATTGCCAGCGGGTCGGCAACATCATGGGCGGCACCGTGCTGCTATCGCTGGCCAGCACCATCGCCAATGGCCGCTTCGAATCGCCGGGGCGCATCGGTTGCTTCTCCTATGGCTCGGGCTGCTGTTCGGAGTTCTACAGCGGCGTGGTGCGCCACCAGGGGCAGGTGCAACTGCGGGCCCAGGAGATCGAGCGCCAGCTCGATAACCGCTACCGGCTGTCGATGAGCGAGTACGAAGGGCTGTTGCAGAGCAACACGCAGGTGCGCTTCGGCACCCGCAACGTACGGATCGACGACGCCTGCAGCGTGCATCCGCAGTTGCCACGTGCGGACCGTCCACAGCTGGTTCTGCGGGAAATCAAGGAATTCCACCGCGAGTACGAATGGGTCCAGTAAGGACCTGGGCCCATGGGTGGCCGCGAACAATGGATGGTTTGCCAGACAACTGAAGGAGTCGATTCATGGACCCACGATCGCCGCAGGACGAAACCACCGCCACGCCTGGCGCCAGCGAACAGGCCGCCAAGCCATCGCCCCAGGCCTGCCCAGAGCAGGCAGCCATTGCCATCGTCGGTATGTCCGGCCGCTATCCCGGGGCGGACTCGCTGGAGGCCTATTGGCGCAACCTGGTGGACGGCCGCGACTGCGTGGGCGAGATTCCAGCCACGCGCTGGGACGTCGATGCCTATTTCGCCCCGGCCATACCTTCGCCGGGCAAGGCCTACAGCAAGTGGCTGGGCAGCCTGGAGGCCATCGAATGCTTCGATCCGCTGTTCTTCAATATCGCCCCCAGCGAGGCGCAACGGATGGATCCGCAGCAGCGCTTGTTCCTGGAAGAAGGCTACCGGGCTTTCGAGGATGCCGGG
>NZ_JBJJLO010000237.1:0-1858 GCF_046230915.1 Pseudomonas sp. KCJK8993 | reverse complement strand
GTCCGTGATGTGGCCAGACCGCACCCGATAGAGCACGCCCTGACCCTGAGCATGGGTTTTGGCGGCATCAACACTGCGTTGTGCCTGACGCGCCATGAGTGATGAACAGCCAAGGAGAAAGCCAATGTTATCCGTAGGAATAGAAGCGATTAACGTGTTCGGCGGTCGGGCCTGCCTGGACGTTGCCGAACTGGCCGCGCACCGCCAGCTGGATACGGCGCGCTTCAATAATCTGTTGATGAAGGAAAAGACCGTCGCGCTGTTGGACGAGGACCCGGTGACCTATGCGGTGAACGCAGCACGCCCTCTGGTGGAGGCGTTGTCGGCCGAAGAGAAGGTCCGGATCGAGTTGCTGATCACCTGCTCGGAGTCGGGGATCGATTTCGGCAAGTCGCTGAGCACCTACGTCCATCACCACCTGGGACTGGACCGCAACTGCCGATTGTTCGAACTCAAGCAGGCCTGCTATTCGGGCACCGCAGGCTTGCAGATGGCGGTGAACTTCATCCTGGCCCAGGTCTCGCCGGGGGCCAAGGCGCTGGTGATCTCCACCGACCTGGCCCGGCACATGACCGCCGATGGCGGCAGCGCACTCACCGAGGACTGGTCGTTCGCCGAGCCCAGCACCGGTGCCGGCGCCGTGGCGATGCTGATCAGCGACCAGCCGCGGGTCTTCGACATCGACGTTGGCGCCAACGGCTACTACGGCTATGAAGTGATGGACACTTGCCGGCCAACCCCGGATACCGAGGCCGGCGACTCCGACCTGTCGCTGCTGTCCTATCTGGACTGCTGCGAGAACGCATTCCTCGAGTACCAGAAGCGCGTCGGCGACGTCGACTATGTCGGCTCGTTTCGCTACCTGGCGTTCCATACACCCTTCGGTGGGATGATCAAGGGTGCACATCGCACCATGATGCGCAAGCAGGCCCAAGCTACGCCGGCGGATATCGATGCCGATTTCCAGCGCCGGGTGACGCCGGGGCTCAGCTATTGCCAGCGGGTCGGCAACATCATGGGCGGTACCGTGCTGCTATCGCTGGCCAGCACCATCGCCAATGGCCGCTTCGAATCGCCGGGGCGCATCGGTTGCTTCTCCTATGGCTCGGGCTGCTGTTCGGAGTTCTACAGCGGCGTAGTGCGCCATCAAGGTCAGGTGCAACTGCGGGCCCAGGAGATCGAACGCCAGCTCGATAACCGTTACCGGCTGTCGATGAGCGAGTACGAAGGGCTGTTGCAGAGCAACACGCAGGTACGCTTCGGCACCCGCAACGTACGGATCGACGACGCTTCCAGCGTACGTCCGCAGTTGCCGCGTGCGGATCGACCACAGCTGGTTCTGCGGGAAATCAAGGAATTCCACCGCGAGTACGAATGGGCCCAGTAAGGACCTGGGCCCATGGGTGGGCCGCGAACAATGGATGGTTTGCCAGACAACTGTAGGAGTAGATCCATGGATCCACGATCGCCGCAGGACGAAACCACCGCCACGCCTGGCGCCAGCGAACAGGCCGCCAAGCCATCGCCCCAGGCCTGCCCAGAGCAGGCAGCCATCGCCATCGTCGGCATGTCCGGCCGCTATCCCGGGGCCGACTCGCTGGAGACCTATTGGCGCAACCTGGCGGACGGCCGCGACTGCGTGGGCGAGATCCCAGCCACGCGCTGGGACGTCGATGCCTATTTCGACCCGGCCATACCTTCGCCGGGCAAGGCCTACAGCAAGTGGCTGGGCAGCCTGGAGGCCATCGAATGCTTCGATCCGCTGTTCTTCAACATCGCCCCCAGCGAGGCGCAACGGATGGATCCGCAGCAGCGCTTGTTCCTGGAAGAGGGCTACCGGGCTTTCGAGGATGCCGGA
>NZ_JBJJLO010000236.1:0-2078 GCF_046230915.1 Pseudomonas sp. KCJK8993 | reverse complement strand
AGCGAGACTGGTGGTCAGCTCGCGCTCAAGTAGCGCGCGCCGCTCGGCCTGCACATGGGGGGCAACTTCCGGGGCACGGGGCGCCGCGACCGGTTGGGCGGCCATGGGCGAGTCTTGTGCGGCTACCGGCGCGGCCTGCTCCGCCGGCGCCGGGGGCTCGATGGCTGGTCCATCCTCCAGGGCGCGCAACTGCAACTTGCGCGGCTTGCCGGCATCGAGCCCGGACCGGGACGAGTCCCCCGCGAAGGCGGTGGTTGGCGACTGTGGGGATTGACGCTCCATAGTGATGCTCCCTGTTGTGCTTCCATGCAGTACCGAGCAGAGCTGGCGGGCGAACGGATAGGTCGGCAAGTCGATCCGGCGTGGCAACGGCGCTGTGTAGAGTTGCGTCCAGTCCACGACGGCTCCCTGGACCCAGCGTTGCGCCAGGACTTGCAGCCGATCCTGGGCCACATTGGCCGGGGCATCGGCAGGCGGCTGGTGATCCTGGGAGGCTTCGCCCAGCCACAGCTCGCCAGCCTCGATCCCGGACTGGCCCAGCCCTGCCAGTTTGCTGGCCAGATCCGGCAATGAACGGGCCAGCAGCGCCAGACGATGGGCCATGGCCTCACGCCCGACCTGCAGGGTGTAGGCGATATCGCGCAACTGCGCCGGGGCAAAGCGGCCATCCGTCACCACCGCGCGCAAGCGTTCGGCGCTGGCCAGCAGGCTGTCCCGGGTCCGCGCCGAAAGCAGGATCAGCACTGGCGCAGCAATATTCGCTACGGCGGGTGGCGGTGGTTCACAGGCTTCCAGCAGCACATGGGCGTTGGTGCCGCTGAAACCGAAGCTGCTGACGCCGGCAATCCGCCGGCCGGCGAACCACGGGCGGGGCCGATCGACCACCTGCACCGGCAGGTTGGCCCAGTCCACCTGCGGGTTGGGTGAGTGAAAATGCAACTGCCCGGGGATCTGCCCCTTGCCCATGGCAAGAATGACCTTGATCAGCCCCGCCACGCCGGCGGCGGCCTCCAGGTGCCCGAGCTGGGCCTTGACCGAGCCGAGCAGCAGCGGACGCTGCGCTTGCCGGCCAGCTCCCAATGCCTGGGCGGCGGCCTGCACCTCGATCGGGTCGCCCAAGCGAGTGCCGGTGCCGTGGGCTTCCAGGTACTGCACCTGGTGCGGGGCCAGGCCGGCCTGGGCCAGCGCGGCTTCGATGACCCCACGCTGGGCCGACTGGTTCGGCACGGTCAGCCCGGCACTGGCGCCATCGTGATTGATCGCACTGCCTCGGATGACAGCCCATATCGGGTCGCCGGCAGCCAGGGCGTCGGCATGACGCTTGAGCACCAGGAGCCCGCAGCCTTCGCCCCGGACATAGCCATCGGCGGCCTCATCGAAGGTGCTGCAACTGCCCCGCGGCGAGAGCATGCCGGCAGCGCGGAAGGCCTCGGACTCCGCCTGATCCAGCAGCAGGTTCACGCCACCGGCCAGGGCCACCTCGCACTTGCCGCCCAGCAGGCTTTCACAGGCCAGGTGGATCGCCACCAGCGATGAACTGCAAGCGGTGTCCACCGACAGCGCCGGCCCATGCCAGTCGAAGAAGTACGCCAACCGCCCGGCGGCGACCGAGGCCGCGTTGCCAGTGGTGAAGGCCGGCCTGGACTCGTGCCCCTGCCCCGTTTGCCGCAAAAGCACGTCATAGCCATGCCCCATCAGGCCGACGAACACCCCGGTACTGGAACCACGCAAACTGCTTGGCGCGATCGCCGCCTGCTCCAGTGCCTCCCAGGCGGTTTCCAGCAACAGCCGCTGCCGGGGATCGAGCAGCTGCGCCTCCCTGGGGGAAATGCGAAAGAAACGTGGGTCGAACTCCTGCGCCCCCTCGATGAAACCACCGCGCTCCGGCTCGTCGTCCAGGCCATCCCGCTGACCAACCGCATCGACGCCCTGTTGCAACAGGCTCCAGAAACGCTCCGGTGAGGAGGCGCCGCCAGGAAAGCGACAGCCCACGCCGACGATGGCGATGCCCCCGGGGCCGGGAGTGCAAGGCGCCGGCTCGGCTGCCGGTGGAGGCGCGTGCCTGGTTCGCTCGTGGG
>NZ_JBJJLO010000235.1:0-2078 GCF_046230915.1 Pseudomonas sp. KCJK8993 | reverse complement strand
GGCGAGGCTGGTGGTCAGCTCGCGCTCAAGTAGCGCGCGCCGCTCGGCCTGCACATGGGGGGCAACCTCCGGGGTACGGGGCACCGCGACCGGTTGGGCGGCCATGGGCGAGTCTTGCGCGGCTACTGGCGCGGCCTGCTCCGCCGGCGCCGGGAGCTCGATGGCGGGTCCATCCTCCAGGACACGCAACTGCAACTTGCGCGGCTTGCCGTCATCGTGCCCGGGCTGGGACGAGTCCCCCGCAAAAGCGGTGGTTGGCGACTGTGGGGGTTGATGCTCCATGGTGATGCTCCCTGTTGTGCTTCCATGCAGTACCGAGCAGAGCTGGCGGGCGAACGGATAGGTCGGCAAGTCGATCCGGCGTGGCAACGGCGCTGTGTAGAGTGGCGTCCAGTCCACGACGGCTCCCTGGACCCAGCGTTGCGCCAGGACTTGCAGCCGATCCTGGGCCACGTTGGCCGGGGCATCGGCAGGCGGCGGGTGATCCTGGGAGACTTCGCCCAGCCACAGCTCGCCAGCCTCGACCCCGGGCTGGTCCAGCCCTGCCAGTTTGCTGGCCAGATCCGGCAATGAACGGGCCAGCAGCGCCAGGCGATGGGCCATGGCCTCACGCCCGACCTGCAGGGTGTAGGCGATATCGCGCAACTGCGCCGGGGCAAAGCGGCCATCCGTCACCACCGCGCGCAAGCGTTCGGCGCTGGCCAGCAGGCTGTCGCGGGTCCGCGCCGAAAGCAGGATCAGCACTGGCTCATCAATATTCGCTGCGGCAGGCGGCGGCGGTTCGCAGGCTTCCAGCAGCGCATGGGCGTTGGTGCCGCTGAAACCGAAGCTGCTGACGCCGGCAATCCGCCGGCCGGCGAACCACGGGCGCGGCCGGTCGACCACCTGCACCGGCAGGTTGGCCCAGTCCACCTGCGGATTTGGCGAGCGGAAATGCAACTGCCCGGGAATCTGTCCCTTACGCATGGCGAGGATGACCTTGATCAGCCCCGCCACGCCGGCGGCGGCCTCAAGGTGCCCAAGCTGGGTCTTGACCGAGCCGAGCAACAAGGGTCGCTGCGCTTGTCGGCCAGCCCCCAATGCCTGGGCGGCGGCCTGTACCTCGATCGGATCGCCCAAGCGGGTACCGGTGCCGTGGGCTTCCAGGTACTGCACCTGGTGCGGGGCCAGGCCGGCCTGGGCCAGCGCGGCTTCGATGACCGCGCGCTGGGCCGACTGGTTCGGCACGGTCAGCCCGGCGCTGGCACCATCGTGATTGATCGCACTGCCTCGGATGACAGCCCATATCGGGTCGCCGGCAGCCAAGGCGTCAGCATGACGCTTGAGCACCAAGAGTCCGCAGCCTTCGCCCCGGACATAGCCATCGGCGGCCTCATCGAAGGTGCTGCAACGGCCGCGCGGCGAGAGCATGCCGGCAGCGCGGAAGGCTTCGGACTCTGCCTGGTCGAGCAGCAGGTTCACGCCACCGGCCAGGGCCACCTCGCACTTGTCGCCCAGCAGGCTTTCACAGGCCAGGTGGATCGCCACCAGCGATGAACTGCAAGCGGTGTCCACCGACAGCGCCGGCCCGTGCCAGTCGAAGAAATACGCCAACCGCCCGGCGGCGACCGAGGCCGCGTTGCCAGTGGTGAAGGCCGGCCTGGACTCGTGCCCCTGCCCCGTTTGCCGCAAGAGCACGTCATAGCCATGCCCCATCAGGCCGACGAACACCCCGGTGCTGGAGCCACGCAAGCTGCTTGGCGCGATCGCCGCCTGTTCCAGGGCCTCCCAGGCGGTTTCCAGCAACAGCCGCTGCCGCGGATCGAGCAGTTGCGCCTCCCGGGGGGAAATGCGAAAGAAACGTGGGTCGAACTCCTGCGCCCCCTCGATGAAACCACCGCTCGCCGGCTCGTCCGCAAGGCCGTCACGTTGACCAACCGCATCGATGCCCTGTTGCAACAGGCTCCAGAAACGCTCCGGTGAGGAGGCGCCGCCAGGGAAGCGACAGCCCACGCCGACGATAGCGATGCCCTCGGGGCCGGGAGTACAAGGCGCCGGCTCGGCTGCCGGTGGAGGCGCGTGCCTGGTTTGCTCGTGGA
>NZ_JBJJLO010000234.1:0-2204 GCF_046230915.1 Pseudomonas sp. KCJK8993 | reverse complement strand
AGAAGAGGCCATCCGGGAGCCAGAGGGGTCCCGTGGGCTGGGAGATGTCAATAGGAGAAGGGGGGGTTGGGGGCGATCAACGCCGACAGCGCCTATGCCGCCGGCTACAGCGGCAAGGACGTCAAGCTGGGGATCTTCGACCAACCGGTGTATGCCAAGCACCCGGAGTTCGCCGGCAAGGACAAGATCGTGACCCTTATCACCAGCGGGATCCGCCAGTACACCGACCCCTATATTCCGGTGAAGGCCGGCGATGCCTTCCGCTATGACGGCAGCCCGTCGGTGGGCTCGGACGGCAAGCTCGGTTCCCACGGCACCCACGTCGGCGGCATCGCCGCCGGCAACCGCGACGGTGTGTCGATGCACGGCGTGGCCTTCGATGCGCAGATCATCAGCGCCGACAACGGCGACCCCGGCCCCGAGGATGGCATCGTCCTGGGCAACGATGGCGCGGTGTACAAGGCCGGCTGGGACAGCCTGGTGGCCAGCGGTGCGCGGATCATCAACAACAGTTGGGGCATCGGCATCACCGATCGTTTTGCCAAGGGCGGGCGCAATCCGGATTTCCCGCACTTCACCGTGGACGACGCCCGGGCGCAGTTCGCGCAGATCCAGCCGCTGTTGGGCACCTTGCCCGGTGGCGCCTATGACGGCGCCATCGCTGCGGCCCGTAGCGGAGTCCTGACCATCTTCGCCGCCGGCAACGACTACAACCTGAACAACCCCGATGCGATTGCCGGGCTGGGCTTTTTCGTCCCGGAAATAGCTCCCAACTGGATGACCGTGGCGGCGTTGCAGCAGAACCCCGACACCAGCAGCACCAACCCGTACCTGATCAGCACGTTCTCGTCGCGCTGTGGCTACACCGCGAGTTTCTGCGTATCGGCCCCGGGCACCCGGATCTACAGCGCGGTGATTGGCGGCACCAGCCTGGAAAACCTGACCCTGGGCTACGCCAACAAGAACGGCACGTCCATGGCCGCGCCCCATGCCGCTGGCGCGGCGGCAGTGCTGATGGAGCGCTTCCCCTACATGAGCGGCGCACAGATCGCCAGTGTGCTGCGCACCACCGCCACCGACATGGGCGCGCCGGGCATCGATGCCCTGTACGGCTGGGGCATGATCAACCTGGACAAGGGCATCCGTGGCCCGGGCATGTTGGTCACCGAACAGGACATTCCCGAGGAGTTCCGCATCGCCGGCGGCTACGGCCCGAGCCAGTTCGTGGTCGACCTGCCGGGCATCGGCGCCCTGGTGGACGCCGGCAAACCGACCCAGCGGCGTTGCAATGACCTGAGCTGCGTGCTGGACCTGTGGAGCAACGATATCTCCGGCCACGGTGGCCTGACCAAGCAGGGCATCGGCACCCTGGTGCTGACCGGTAACAACAGCTACACAGGTCCAACCCTGGTCAACCAGGGGCGCTTGGCGGTCAATGGTTCGCTGCAATCGACGGTGACGGTCAACGACGGCGGCGTGTTGGGCGGCAATGGCCGGATCGGCGCGCTGGTGGCCAATGCCGGCGGCGTGGTGGCCCCGGGCAATTCCATCGGCACCTTGCACGTCAGTAACGACGTGACCTTCCAACCGGGCTCGACCTATGCCGTGGAGGTGGGCGCTGCGGGCAGCGACCGCCTGGTCAGTGATGGCCAGGTCAGCCTGGGCGGTGCGAACCTGGCCCTGGATCTGCAGAACCCCGGGGTTTCGCTGCAATCGCAGCGGGCCACGAGCCTGGTGGGACGGCAATTCGACATCCTGGATGCCGCAGGTGGGGTACAGGGTGGTTTCGCCAATGTGCAGTCCAATTCGCTGTTCCTCGGGGGTGGCCTGGCCTATACCGGCAGCGCGGTCCAACTGGCCGTGCAGCGCAACGCCACGTCCTTCGCCAGTGTCGGCTTGACCGCCAACCAGCGTTCGGTGGCCGCGGCGGCCGACCGGCTTGGTGCGGGCAATCCGGTCTACGAGAGCCTGCTGTTGTCGGCCAATGCCAGCAGCGCGCAGCAGGCTTTCGATCAACTGTCCGGGGAAATCCATCCGGCGGTGGGTAACCTGCTGCTCAACGACAGCCGCCAACTGCGCGATGCCGTGGGCGAGCGTACCCGCCAGCAGGGCAGCGCCGCCGCTCCGGCGCTGGAAGGCCAGGGCAACGGCCTGTGGGTCAAGGCCCTGGGAGCCTGGGGCAAGGCCGACGGTGACTCCGGACA
>NZ_JBJJLO010000233.1:0-2324 GCF_046230915.1 Pseudomonas sp. KCJK8993 | reverse complement strand
AAAACTGATCAGGATCCTAGTGCGTGTCACACCTCATTACCAGTACCGCGTGGCCACCCACAGCGCCCGGCCTGGCAATGAACGACGACACGCCCCAACCTCTCGCCCGCAGGCCGTTATCCGGCGGGCAGCCCAACAGGTTAAAAAACGAATGAATGCTCTAGCCCGCCGCGCCGCAGGCCTGCTGCTCAGCACAGTTTGTCTGCCTTTTGCAGCCCTGGCTGCCGATCCGCAACCCACCCACGAATTCACCCTCGACAACGGCCTGAAGGTCGTGGTCCGCGAAGATCATCGTGCCCCGGTGGTGGTCTCCCAGGTCTGGTACAAGGTCGGCTCCAGCTACGAAACCCCAGGCCAGACCGGCCTGTCCCACGCCCTGGAACACATGATGTTCAAGGGCAGCGAGAAGGTCGGCCCCGGCGAAGCCTCGTTGATCCTGCGGGACCTGGGCGCCGAAGAGAACGCCTTCACCAGCGACGACTTCACCGCCTACTACCAGGTGCTGGCCCGTGACCGCCTGGGTGTGGCCCTGGAGCTGGAGGCCGACCGCATGGCCAGCCTGCGCCTGCCGGCCGACGAGTTCAGTCGCGAGATCGAGGTGATCAAGGAAGAGCGCCGCCTGCGCACCGACGACAAGCCCATGTCCAAGGCCTACGAGCGCTTCAAGGCCATGGCCTACCCCGCCAGCGGCTACCACACGCCGACCATTGGCTGGATGGCCGACCTGAACCGGATGAAGGTCGAGGAGCTGCGTCACTGGTACCAGTCCTGGTATGTGCCCAACAACGCCACCCTGGTAGTGGTCGGCGACGTCACCCCGGACGAGGTCAAGGCCCTGGCCCAGCGCTACTTCGGCGCGATTCCCAAGCGTGACGTGCCGCCGGCGAAGATCCCCATGGAACTGGCCGAGCCCGGCGAGCGCCTGATCACCCTGCACGTGAAGACCCAGCTGCCAAGCCTGATGCTGGCCTTCAACGTCCCGAGCATCGCCACCGCCGAAGACAAGCGCGCGGTCAACGCCCTGCGCCTGGCCTCGGCCTTGCTGGACGGCGGCTACAGCGCGCGCATCCCGACCCAACTGGAGCGCGGCGAAGAGCTGCTGTCCGGCGGTTCCTCCAATTACGACGCCTACACCCGCGGCGACAGTCTGTTCATGCTGTCGGCCACCCCCAACAGCCAGAAGAAGAAAACCATCGCCCAGGCCGAAGCCGGGTTGTGGCGCCTGCTGGACCAGTTGAAGACCACCCCGCCTTCCGCCGAGGAACTGGAGCGCGTGCGCGCCCAGGTGATCGCCGGCCTGGTCTACGAACGCGACTCGATCACGAGCCAGGCCACCGCCATCGGCCAGCTGGAAACCGTCGGGCTGTCGTGGAAGCTGATGGACACCGAGCTTGCCGAGCTGCAAAGCGTCACCCCGGAAGATATCCAGAAGGCTGCACGCACCTATTTCACCCGGGAACGTATGAGCGTGGCCCACGTACTGCCTGAGGAGTCCGCCCATGACTAAGCGCAAGAATGCTTCACCGGTCCTGCTGGGTGCCGCGCTGGTGGCGCTGATCACCGCCGGCGGCCTGTACCTGTCGCGCTCCGGCGAAAGCAACGCCAGCCAGGCCCTGGACAACGCCAAGAGCAGCCAGAAGCTGCAGTCCCTGGCCGAACTGGACGGCAAGGCCCCCGGCCACCGCAACCTCAATGTGCAGACCTGGAACACCGCCGAAGGCGCCAAGGTATTGTTCGTCGAAGCCCGTGAATTGCCGATGTTCGACATGCGCCTGACCTTTTCCGCCGGCAGCAGCCAGGACGGCGACGCCCCGGGCCTGGCCCTGCTGACCAACGCCATGCTCAACGAAGGCGTGGCCGGCAAGGACGTCGGCGCCATCGCCCGTGGCTTCGAAGGCCTGGGCGCGGACTTCGGCAACGGTGCCTACAAGGACATGGCCGTGGCCTCGCTGCGCAGCCTGAGCGCCACCGACAAGCGCGAGCCGGCCCTCAAGCTGTTCGCCCAGGTGGTGGGCAAGCCGACCTTCCCGGCCGACTCCCTGGCACGGATCAAGAACCAGATGCTCGCCGGCTTCGAGTACCAGAAGCAGAACCCCGGCAAGCTGGCCAGCCTGGAGCTGATGAAGCGCCTGTACGGGGCCCACCCCTATGGCCACGCCAGCGACGGCAATGCCCAGAGCATCCCGGCCATCAGCCTGGCCCAGCTCAAGGCCTTCCACGCCAAGGCCTACGCGGCCGGCAACGTAGTGATCGCGCTGGTCGGCGACCTCTCGCGCAGCGATGCCGAGGCGATTGCCGCCCAGGTCTCCGCCGCCCTGCCCACG
>NZ_JBJJLO010000232.1:0-2363 GCF_046230915.1 Pseudomonas sp. KCJK8993 | reverse complement strand
GGCCGATGATTCGCTGATGCCGATAAGCAAGAAGCCCCTGCCCCAAGGGGCTTTTTGAAAGCCGGGGGTGGCAGGTACAGTCTCGGCTCCAGCGTCCCTCCCTGATCAAGGGCCTCTTCGAACCTCGAGCACAGGGCTGAATGGATCGCAACAACCACTCCGCGGACGGTGTGCACAGACGGTCTGAACCACGATGCTGAGCCTGGAAAGCCCTGGTAATCACGCTCTTGGCGTCGACCAGTGCTCAAGTTGCGGCATATGCAATCAACGACCCAGTGGCAAGGACCTGGGTAGTTACGACACTGGCTACGAGCGTCCTCATTCTCGGAACCACGGGACTCACCTCGCTTGCGTCACAGCGCTTCAAGCCCGCCAAGGCTGAGGCACTTGCCTTCGTCGGCGCAGGCGGCGAGATCCATGGAGCTCAATTTGAGCAAGCCGTTCAGCATGACCATTCGATCGATGATGAGCCGTACATGACTGACGAGCAGCTGGCGCTGGCAATCGCGACTTCTTTCTGAGACAGCCCGCAATAGCGTTGTGGCCCAGGCTGTGCTTTTTGATTCCCGCCTCCCTGCCTTGATCCCCCTGACTCCTGATCTACACTCCCCCGGACCGGCAGTAGGCTCGTATCGGTGTTTTCCCAAGCACCCGGTTTCACTGGCAAATAGGAGTAGGGATGCTCGGAAAACCATTCAGGAAATGGATTCCGGAAACCATTCAATAGACGGGGCGCATTCCGAAAAGCCAGACGAGTAGGAATTTAAATATGGAGATTTAATTCATGACTGCTCAAGAACATCTTGTTGGTGGATGGACTCCTTACCATCCACTGACCCCAAAGGATAAGGAAGTCTTCAAAGAAGCCTTGGCCGGATTCGTAGGTGTGAACTACACCCCCGAGGAGGTTTCTAGCCAAGTCGTCAACGGCACCAACTATCGCTACCTGTCGAAAGCATCGCTGCCAGGCTCATCGGCTAGCTGGCAGGCCATCGTAGAAATCTACGCGCCGATTAACGGTAAGCCGCACATCACTCAGATCCACCGCATCTGAGCAGGCTCCAAGCCCTTCGGGTCCGCAGCAGCTGCGAGGCCCGAAGACTATCCGTAGCTCCCTCTTCGCCCCTCCTTCCAGCCATCGACACTCCTCCAGGCCGGCAGCTCCCACTGTAGTGGTCAACTAATCCCGGACACGACGTTAAATTTTTTCTCGGCCTGAGCTGGCGCCAGCCCACCGTTGAACTGGTGCGGTCGAATCCAGCTATAGCGATGCATCAGGTAATGACTGATATCTCGGTGCGCTTCTTGAGCCGTCTGTAGCCCAGGCTCGGTATCCATTCAGTTTTCAAACTGCAAAATACGCGCTCCATCGGCGCGTTATCCCAACAGTTTCCAAGACGGCTCATGCTCTGGCGCATGCATAACGCCCCAGAGCCGTTGGCGAAACTGACGGCTGCCATATGGCGATCCCTGATCCGAGTGGAACAGCCCCCCTTGAGGCCTGCCACGCTGTTGATAAGCCATGTCCAACGCCTTGATCACCAACTCGGCATCGGGTTTGTTTGACAGCGCCCAGCCCACAATTCGGCGTGCGTAGAGATCCAGAGCGACCGCCAAGTGAGCCATCTTCCCTGCGCCCAGATGAACTGCCAGCACCTTCAGCGCACGCTCGTACAGGGCCAGGCGATCAGCTTCACCATTCGGCACCCGACCAGGCACCCCGGTGTTGATCAGGCCTTCGCCGACGGCGCGGTAGTTGTTGCGCCCAGTAACCTGCTGTAGGCCAAGGCCATGGAATCGCCAGCCGCACCCGTCGATTCGGGGCCGTTGCCCATGCGCCCCGCATAGACGAAGTTCGCGATCATCTCTGGGTGCCCGGCGTAGAGAGCCGCAGATTGTGGTGTGAACCGCTTCGGCCATACCCTCAGTAACGCTTTGGCGCTGTAGTTCAGGTTCTCGACCAGGCTGCGCAGCTGTCCCGACTCATGACCGACCTGCGCAAGGAACGCCGCCATTCGCAAGCGAGTGATGATTGCGTACTTGTTCATAGTCGCGTTGAGTGCATGAACAAAAACGCCCGCAACGGGGCGGACGTTTGGAAGGATCTACAGCAGTTGCTGCTCTGTGAGTGGTATTCGTTTTTCTCCGATACGATCTAGTTGATTTTGATTAAGCCAGGCTCTTGCTGTTGACACCCATACCATCCAATAAATAACATCAATGAATTCACTAACGAATTCCAGAAATGAATAAAATACTAGCAATAACCTGCCACCAAATAACCAACCCTTTGATCCACACGATCAATTATTTCTCACCATTCAAAAACAACACAATACTAATACATGTAGATAAAAAATCAC
>NZ_JBJJLO010000231.1:0-2376 GCF_046230915.1 Pseudomonas sp. KCJK8993 | reverse complement strand
TATTCACAAAACGAATATAAATGTGAATTTATATTATTTTTATATCTATAAAAGAGCACTTATAGTCGCGGCGCAGGCGAATTTGCCGGGAGACGCATACGCTGCATTTAGGGCAGGATGAAACCTGCGTTCCGGCTCATCGATCGACCTGCATTTCCCACTCGCATCGTGCATAAGAAACCACAGGGGCTTGTCATGAATCTTTCCGTACTGCGTCGCAATCTGCTGATTGGCACACTGGGCCTGGCCCTCGGTGCCGGACTGATGGGGCAAGCGGTTGCCGGCGAGCAACTGCAGAAGATCAAGGACGCGGGGGTGATCAACGTCGGCCTGGAAGGCACCTACCCACCGTTCAGCTACGTCGACGAAAACGGCAAGCTGACCGGCTTCGAAGTGGAGTTCTCCGAAGCCCTGGCCAACAAGCTCGGGGTCAAGGTCAAGCTACAGCCGACCAAGTGGGACGGCATCCTCGCGGCCCTGGAATCCAAGCGCCTGGACGCCGTGGTCAACCAGGTGACCATTTCCGAGGAGCGCAAGAAGAAGTACGACTTCTCCACCCCCTACACCATCTCCGGCATCCAGGCCCTGACCCAGAAGAAGGACGAGGGCAAGTTCAAGACCGCCGCCGACCTGGCCGGGCACAAGGTCGGGGTAGGCCTGGGCACCAACTACGAGCAATGGCTGAAGGACAACGTGCCCAACGCCATCATCAAGACCTACGACGACGATCCGACCAAGTACCAGGACCTGCGTGTGGGCCGTATCGAAGCCATCCTGGTGGACCGCCTGGCGGCCTTCGAGCTGATCAAGAAAACCAAGGACACCCTGGTGGTCTCCGGCGACCCCTTCTCCCGCCAGGAATCCGGCGTGGCCCTGCGCAAGGGCGAACCGGAACTGCTGGCCGCGGTGAACAAGGCGATCGAGGAACTGCGGGCCGACGGCACGCTGAAGAAACTCTCGGAAAAATACTTCAACGCTGACGTCACCCAATAATGGAAGCAGGCCTGCAATTGGCGCTGGACTCGGCGCCCTTCCTGCTCAAGGGTGCGTACTACACGGTGATCCTGAGCCTGGGCGGCATGCTCTTCGGACTGCTGCTGGGCTTCGGCCTGGCCTTGATGCGCTTGTCGCGCTTCGCGCTGGTGAGCTGGATCGCCCGGGTCTACGTGTCGTTCTTTCGCGGCACGCCGCTCTTGGTGCAGCTCTTCGTGATCTACTACGGCCTGCCGCAACTGGGGCTGGAGCTGGACCCGTTGCCGGCGGCGCTGATCGGCTTCTCCCTGAACATGGCGGCCTACGCCTGTGAAATCCTCAGGGCCGCCATCGGCTCCATCGAGCGTGGCCAGTGGGAAGCCGCCGCCAGCATCGGCATGACCCGGGCCCAGACCCTGCGCCGGGCGATCCTGCCGCAAGCCATGCGCACCGCCCTGCCGCCTCTGGGCAACAGCTTCATCTCGCTGGTCAAGGACACCGCCCTGGCCGCCACCATCCAGGTCCCGGAACTGTTCCGCCAGGCGCAGCTGATCACCGCCCGGACCTTCGAAATCTTCACCATGTATCTTGCCGCCGCTCTGATCTACTGGGTCCTGGCCAGCGTGCTCGCGCACCTGCAGCACCGTCTGGAAGAGCGGGTCAATCGGCACGACCAGGAGTCTTGAAGCCATGATCGTGGTGGAAAAACTGACCAAGCAGTTCAAGGGCCAGACGGTGCTCAATGGCATCGACCTGGAGGTCAAGGAAGGCGAAGTGGTGGCCATCATCGGCCCCAGTGGCTCGGGCAAGACCACCTTCCTGCGTTGCCTGAATTTCCTCGAGGAACCCACCAGCGGCCGGGTCCGCATCGGCGACATCGCCATCGACAGCCATGTCCCGCTGAGCCAGCAGCAAGGGCGGATCCGCCAACTGCGCCAGCAAGTGGGCTTCGTGTTCCAGAACTTCAACCTGTTCCCCCACCGCACCGCCCTGGAGAACGTCGTCGAGGGCCCGCTGGTGGTGAAGAAGACCCCGCGCGAGCAAGCCCTGGCCCTGGGCCGCAAGCTCCTGGCCAAGGTCGGCCTGGCGGGCAAGGAAGACGCCTACCCCAGGCGCCTGTCCGGCGGCCAGCAGCAGCGGGTGGCGATCGCCCGGGCCCTGGCCATGGAGCCCAAGGTGATCCTGTTCGACGAACCCACCTCGGCCCTGGACCCGGAGCTGGTGGGCGAGGTACTGGCGACCATCCGCGGCCTGGCCGAGGAGAAACGCACCATGGTCATCGTCACCCATGAGATGAGCTTCGCCCGCGACGTGGCCAACCGGGTGATCTTCTTCGACAAGGGAGCGATCGTCGAACAGGGCGAAGCCAAGGCCCTGTTCGCCCACCCCCGGGAAGAACGCACC
>NZ_JBJJLO010000230.1:0-2414 GCF_046230915.1 Pseudomonas sp. KCJK8993 | reverse complement strand
AAGTGGTTTTACCGTGGTCAACGTGACCAATAGTACCCACGTTAACGTGCGGCTTATTACGTTCGAACTTTTCCTTAGCCATCGAAGTCACCCCTAGGAGAAGAATTAAGCAAGTCACCCAAGCCATTAAAACAAAGGCAGATATTTTCATATCTGCCTTGTCATATGGAGCTCTTGAGCGGATTTGAACCGCTGACCTCACCCTTACCAAGGGTGTGCTCTACCAACTGAGCTACAAGAGCGTAACACTTTGCAAAACCTGCAAACTTGGAGCGGGTAGCGGGAATCGAACCCGCATCATCAGCTTGGAAGGCTGAGGTTCTACCACTAAACTATACCCGCGGAGCCTGCAGCTCTCGCTAAATCTGGTGGAGGGGGAAGGATTCGAACCTTCGAAGTCGTAGACGTCAGATTTACAGTCTGATCCCTTTGGCCGCTCGGGAACCCCTCCTAAGCGAGGCGACATTCTACATCATGCCACCCTTCTGTCAAGCATTTTCTCAATAAAATCTTGAGGTTAGCTGCGTTGATGCTGCTCTACTGCTTCAACCTCTAGAGGTCTTCGCTGCGGAGCGGGCGCCATTCTATGCAACCTATTCGACAGTTGCAACCCCCTCGCAGGGCATTATTTTATGTTTTAACTCATTGAATTCCTTAGCAAGGTTCTGAAGCTGGGAATCATCCAGCAAATGCTTGCTTTCAGGGGCAATACGCACCCAGAACCCCGGCGCTGTAGCAATATTCAAAGACTGCACCCGTGCCTCCACTCCCAACCCTACCAGACGCTGCTCAAGGGAAAATGCAAGCTCTCGACGAGCGAAGCCACCAAGGTAGAGACACCCCGCATCAACCTGCACTTCTTTTCCTCTATCCCGCCTCTCCATTGAGGCCGCAGACTCGCTCAGCAAGCGAATATCCTGCTGGCCCCCCCGATACAACGACAAAGGCATGACTTCTTTTGCACGAAGCGGCGCTTCCTGCTGATGCCAGATGTAGTAAAAACCATTGAGGACCAACAACAAAAGAAACAGCCAGCGCATAAAAACCTCAAGAGGAGGAGCAAGATTTGCCCCCAACATAGATCAGACAAAAGCGCTCTCGGGACAGCATTTAACCACTCTGGAGAACCGCTCCGACTAATACTTGAGCATACCCTGAGCCAAATGCCTCCAGCCTTACCCGGAGGACCGCGCTGCATACCGCTCTCTCAAACCCCAACGAATCGGCGCCCCAAAGCCCGCATCCTGGATACCCCCACTGAACAGAGCGACTAGGCTCGACAGCTTCCTTCTTGTAGCCTGGCGATCAGGATTCGTCGCGCAGCCTCAAACTGAGCTCACCACCACTGAACACCTTCTCTTCATCAGCAACATTCAAGCGCAAGGCACCCTGCCGATCGATACCGAGTACGGTGCCGGTAACACTGTGCACCCCCGCAATGAGAGTCACTGAGCGCCCCTGCCAAAGATGGTGTCTTTCCCACTCTTCCTGGATAGCAGAGAAGCCTTCAGAGCGGTGGCGCTCCAGGTAACCTGCTAAAACCTCATTCAAACGGGCAATCAGATGGTTGCGATCGACCAGCTTGCCAGACTGAAGCCGGACCGAGGTCCACTCTTGATCAACCTCCTCGGTCAATTGCATATTCACATTAATCCCGACCCCTAGGACCACATGACACACGTCTGCCGGATCTCCAACCAACTCCAAAAGAACTCCGGCAATCTTCTTTTGACCAACCAGGACGTCATTTGGCCACTTCAATCCAGCCCCTGGTACTCCACATTCTTTGAGGGTATGCATAACAGCCAGCCCGACAACCAGGCTAAGCCCTTCAAGCTGACGCATGCCTCGCTCAATACGCAGCACAAGGCTGTAATAGATGTTTTCAGCAAAGGGACTCACCCACTTACGACCTCGCCGACCACGCCCTGCAGTCTGGCGTTCTGCCAATACAAGGAGCGGCGCTGGAATTCCGCGCTCGATAGAGCGCAAGGCCTCGGCATTCGTAGAGTCGATTGAGTCGTGGATCTGAATACACCAGGCATCGCCCGAAGAGTGCCGGATAATCTCTGAAGAACTAAGCAAGGCAATTGGAGAGGCCAATTGATACCCCCGGCCTCGCACCTTATGAATGACAAGGCCCAACTCGACCTCAAGAAGCTGCAACTGTTTCCAGATAGCACTACGGCTAACGCCCAGTGCTTCCCCAAGGGCTTGCCCCGAGTGAAAGCGTCCATCTTTAAGAAGCTCTAACAACGTTGACATCAGGTTCCGCCTCATAGTGAGGCAGGCATCATAGCCATGCTCAGGTTCATTGCATAGAAATCGCCGTGGAGAACCCTGCTGGCCACGACCACGGGATTGCGGGACAAAATGCACGTCAGAGCCGGACACTTACCCCGAACCAGGTCAGA
>NZ_JBJJLO010000229.1:0-2484 GCF_046230915.1 Pseudomonas sp. KCJK8993 | reverse complement strand
ACTATCTGGAACTGTCCGCTCAGTACAAACCTGACGACTATGCCAAAGCATCAGGCAAGTTATCGAGGAAGCCCGCCATACTTATTGACTCTCACGAAATATAAGGGTAGACGGCGGTATTAGTCGTCTATTTGAAGCCATCGGCCGAATCCCAGAACGCCGTCACTGGTCTCTGGGGCGAATGCGATGGAGAGTCGTTCCCGGTCAAAACCGGGATCAGGAACTTCATCGTGCTGACCACTGAAAGGTTGGAGCACGTCAGTAAAAAGAGGTCTGTCTAGTCCTGAAATAGGTTTACACCTGTTTCACACTCAAAACGCCCGATGCACCGCGTCGGGCGTTTGGTATTTCAAGGTCTGTCATGGCGCAGGCGGTTGGCCTCATCGACCCGCACTCGGTCAATCACCTCTCGCCCATACTTGGCAACCACATGGAACAGGTCATAGACCACGCGGGCGTGAGGGCAATGTTGGCGCATTTCCAAATCAAAGGCGGTGTTCATGTCCATGGCTACTGCGCGGCCAAGAATGGGCAGGTCTCAAATTGAACGCTGGCCGTATTCGTGAATGATGGTGCTGGGCTGATGGCAACCGCTGCAGGTGGGAAATCTGGTGGACTGGGGAATCAAGTCGACCAGCAGATCGTCGCCGTCAGATCGAATCGCGATGGCGGAAAAGCCCTCCCAAAAGGCCCGAAACGTATTAAGATCGTGCACAAGAACGCCGGTTTGTAGATGTGTTTGCTCGCACGAACATCATCCATCAAACCGGCGTTCTTGTTTCTATCTTTCCCCCGGATTCCGTGAAGAAGCAGAAAAAAGCCCCGGCAGATACCGAGGCCCTGAATAGGTACGCATGTCTTTCTGCTGTCCGCCAAAGCGGTAGTGATAAGGACAGGTCACCTAAGCAGTCGACGCGCACAGTAGCTAATCATTTGCCTTTTAGTTGATCGTATGGGATCTGAAGGCCCATTTGAGCCCAGCCTTTAGGCATGACAGCATCATTCGCATAGGGTTTGAGAGTTTCCTTTCCCCCTACCATTGCGCAAGTTATACAGTAACCCCCTACTGTTGGTTCATACTCAAAAACCTTGACTATCAGCTTGATAAGTTCAAAACGACTATCGCTCGGGTTATCTAACCAGACACCGCCGAGCCCAACCATAAACTTAGTTGCTTGTGTTTGCTTTGAGAACCAATTTCGGAAATTTGTTAACGATGCTTCATTCCATTGCGATGAATTCCCTGAAGTGCCCATACAATTAAGGGTGTTGTAATGAGCGATAGCCATTTGCTTCGCCCCATTGAAACCCACCACAGCAATACAATTGCCAAGGCCAGCAGTACCCACCTCGCCGTTAACGCTTATCAACTTGGACAGTCTATCGTAGCCAGCTGCTTCCATTGCAAATGCCTCCATTGATTTGAACCGCAAGCATAGACGCAGAAAAGACAGGATGCGCCGCACTCGCACCTGGGAGGAAGCGGCAACACGGTTTTTGAGTGAGAACAAGGACCAGCCTTCGCTCAAGTTGACGGCGCATCATCTGAAGCAGCTTCATCCCTACCTCAAGGATCTGCCATTGACTCACATCGATGACCAGGTCCTTGAACCGTTTGTGAAGGATCGTTTGAAAGGAGTGGTATTACCGGACGGAAGGCAGTTGAGCCGGTGGCTCCTCGTACGATCAACATCTCGTTCGAGTGCGCGCAAATGGCGGGATGAAGAAAGGCGGCCTTGGCTTGATTCAGTGCCAATGCTGGCGAAGCTGGACCTGAAGAAAAAGAGGCTTGAGCCCTACCCCATGACATGAGAGGAACAATCGATTCTTTTCGGGGAGTTGCCGGCGCACCTGCAGACGATGGCCCTATTCAAGGTGAACACAGGTTGCCGTGAGCAGGAGGCCTGCAGAGATCTCTTGCCAGAACTTGGCACCAGCGTATTCCTGATCCCCTCCGACTTCGGCGGCCGGAACAAGGTCAGGCGTGAAAAATGGCGATGAGCCGCTGGTCGTGCTCAATAGCGTGGCCAAATCCATCATCGACAAGCAGTGGGGCCAGAACAAGGAATGGTTTTTTCCTTACAACGGCACGGCACCGCAACACATCGCATGAACGACTCGCCTGGAAGAAGGCGCTGGCGAGAGCGGCGAAACTCTGGCAGGCGGAAAACCTTCGCCCCGCTCACCCAGCAGCACCTCGACCTTGCTGTACTTGAAGCCAGATCGGTAGATGTAATCGACTGCATCAACCACCACCTTTGTCAGCAGGAGTAGACCTTTAGTTGGATAAGGCAAGTCAACTAGCACGCCACTGGAAACTTTTATTTCCACTAGCGATAAAAATCCATTTAACCAATAGCAAATAAAACCTTAATTAAACTTAAAACCCCACCATAAAATTTGACAGCGGTGACTCACCAAACTTTAATAGCTGAGCGTATACAAGTGCTGGATTCACACAACAGGGAGAAACTCTTGTCTAGA
>NZ_JBJJLO010000228.1:0-2543 GCF_046230915.1 Pseudomonas sp. KCJK8993 | reverse complement strand
GGATCGAGCGGCCAGCCTGAGACACAGACCGCCCTTCGCGCGGGGGGGGCGCGGTTGAGAGAAAGACCCGGCCCGCGCGCGCGACCCCCCCCGGTCCGCCACGCCTCCCCCCCCCCCCCCCCCGGGAATGCTCGGGTTCTGCTGGCGCCCGCCACTCTGGCGTCGGCATCCGCGGCCAGGCGATGCGGCCCCGCCGGTGAAGCGCTTTTGCCGGGGCAAAAGAAAACCGGCGCTCGCTCGCCGGTCCGGTACCAAGCCAGGGCAGCCAGGGCAGCAGCCGCTCGCTGCCCTGGCCCTGCGCATCAATGCGGCGCGTTCAGGGTCAGGCGCATCTGGCGGTTCACATCCTTGTACAGCAGGTAGCGGAAGCGACCCGGGCCGCCGGAGTAGCAGGCTTGCGGGCAGAACGCACGCAACCACATGAAGTCACCGGCCTCGACCTCGACCCAATCCTGGTTCAGGCGATACACCGCCTTGCCTTCCAGCACATAGAGACCGTGTTCCATGACATGGGTCTCGGCGAACGGAATCACGCCGCCCGGCTCGAAGTTGACGATATTGACGTGCATGTCATGGCGCATGTCGCTGATGTCGACGAAGCGGGTGGTGCTCCAGCGACCTTCGGTGTCGGGCATCACCCGAGGCTCGATGTCTTGCTCGTTGGTGACGAAAGCCTCCGGGTACGGCACGCCATCGACCTTCTGGTAATGCTTGCGAATCCAATGGAAGCGCGCTTCGGTGCCGCTGGTGTTGCGCAGCTTCCAGTCGGCGGCCGGCGGAATGAAGGCATAGCCTCCTGGCGTGAGCACATGTTGCTGGCCTTGCAGGGTCAGGTTCACCTCACCCTCGACGACGAACAGCACCGCCTCGGCGTTGGGGTCCTGCTCGGGCTTGTCGCTGCCACCATTGGGGCCGACTTCGACGATGTACTGGGAGAAGGTTTCAGCGAAACCCGACAGCGGGCGGGCGATGACCCACATGCGCATGTTGTCCCAATGGGGCAAGTGGCTGGTGACGATATCGCGCATCACGCCCTTGGGGATCACCGCGTAGGCTTCGGTGAACATCGCACGGTCGGTGAGCAGCTCGGTCTGGGCCGGGTGCCCGCCATGCGGCGCGTAGTAACTGGACTTGGACATGGAGACTCTCCTCATTGTTGTTTTGCTGCCCCGCCCGTCACGGCAGGCAGGGTGAACAAAGCCTGGGCCCGGTACGCCAACGGCGTGGCGTGGGCCGCCATGGGCACCACGATATCCAGCCGCCTCTTCATGCACAAATTAAATACCGAAATAGGTGACATTCATTTATCGAATACCCAACAAGCTCATCCGCGCGTGTCCTGGGCCAGCACCCGGGACAGCACCCGCGCCAGCTCCCTGACCATGGGATCGGCCGCCGGGCGGTGCAGCAATGCCACCTCGAACACATCCACCGCCGGCAGTCCGCTGGCCTTGGCCAGCACCTGGTGCTCCGCCGTCACCGCCCGCAGCGGCAGCAGGCCGATGCCCATGCCATCGGCGATGGCCGATTGCAGGCCACTGAGGCTGGAGCTGGTGAAACTGATATGCCAGCGCCGGCCGATGCCTTCCAGGGCGCTGATCATTTCATCGCGGTACACCCCCCTGGGCGGGAAAGTCACGATGGGCAACGGGTCCAGGTCGATGCAGGGGTTCCTGGCGCTGTCCACCCAACGGGTCTTTTCCGGCCAGCAGGCTTGTGCCTCGCGGCTGTTCTGGCGTTGCTTGAGCAGCACCAGGTCGAGTTCGCCACGGTCGTAACTGGCGCTCAAGTCACGGCTCATGCCGCTGGTGACCTCCAGCTTGACCTGCGGATAGCGTCGGTTGAAGGCCGCCAGCTGTTCGGTGGTACGACCGGTGGCGAAGTCATCCGGCACGCCGATGCGCACCGCCAGCGCCACCGTGGCCCCGGACAGCGCCTCGAGCATTTCGTCGTTCAGCGCCAGCAGGCGCCGGGCATAACCCAGCAACGTCTCGCCGGCATCGGTGGGCAGCACGTCGCGGTTGCCGCGCTCGAGCAAGCGATGCCCGGCCATCTCTTCCAGGCGGCGGATCTTCTGGCTGACGGTGGACTGGGTGGAGTGCAGGCGCGTGGCCGCGGTGGTGAAGCTACCGCAATCGGCCACCGTGACGATGGCTCGCAGCAGGTCGAGGTCGAACAGGCGGCTAGTGGATTTCTCGATGTCGCTCATGTTGATATCTGTTTTCTGAATGCGTTGCGCCTTTCTACCGGGCCGGCCTCGGGGAAACAATGCCCCGCACCCCACGGGCGACGCCTTGCGCACCGGGCCCGGAGCGCTGTCGACGGCGGTGGTTCGTACATCGCCCTGCCCCTCCCGGCCTATCGCGGCACTCACCCTTGTTTCTGTTCTTCGCCCCACCCCGGCGGCCCGTGCACCCCCGGCCTCTCGATTTTTTGGGCACAACACGCCCGCGCCTCAAGTCGCGGCTGCGGCGGGCGAGGGAAAAAAAACAGGGCGGTTGGCGCGCTACGCCGGACCGGGGAGGGCGGGAGACGCGTCACCA
>NZ_JBJJLO010000227.1:0-2581 GCF_046230915.1 Pseudomonas sp. KCJK8993 | reverse complement strand
TCCTATCGTGTCTATAAGACATTTCGGTTTTTGATTTTTTCTAGGTCATATCCTAAGTGAGGTTTTTCGCCTGCGAGTGGCTTGGTTTTTGAGGTTTTTGAAACGTATATATTTGTTTTTCGAGATGGATATCTATAGTTTCAGTATGTGCGCGCGGCGCTTAAATCTTTATTTAGGTTGTTTACCAATTAAGACGCCCCTTTAACTAAAGACGAGTCAATATTCACGAATACCAAGAAAATAGCACTTCAAAGAGGATAAGTTATGAACACCACCAGGGACGGTGCGTATCACATCTTTGGCGTCTGCCATGAACCCGACAGCCGCTTGTTCGTCGACTACGCGGTCGACGACCCCGGCGCATGCGAGCCCCGACTCCTGGATTTCATCCGTTGCTCCAGCGATCCCGCGCTGGCCCGTTGGCCTGCCCGGACACAACTGGCCAGCGGCGATGTCTTCGAAATCGAATGCGTGCAGGACGTGAGTGCCGCGCAGGAAGCGGTGGAGTTCTGGCGTGCGTACTTTCGCATGCTCGGCATGACCGTCTTCGAGGCCCGCCATCTGGTGGACCGGACCGGCGAATGATCCATCCGGGGAGTGCCATGCGTTCGCGCGTCGAGCATTCCAGTTCCTGAGCACACCTCAAGACCTGGCCTGTACCGGGGCCAATGCCCTCACGTCCCTGCATGAACCCCATGCCGCCAAGACGCTGGCCACTAGCTGCTGCGGATACCGCTGGAGGTATGTCGTGACCGATCTACTCAATCGCCTCGCCGATGGTTGGCTAGCGCTGCCGGTGCTCGAGGCCCTTGACCAACATGGCGTGCTGCGCGCCCTGGAAAGCGCGCCCGACGGCATCAGCGCCCGCAGCCTGGCCCGGGCCTGCGCCGCCAACGAGGGCCAGTTGCGGGTGGCCTTGCGTCTGTTGCTGGAGCTGGGATGCCTGGTGCAGCTGGCCAACGATCACTACGGGCTGACGCCAGGGATGAGCATTCGCATCCCGGCCGGCGCCGGCGCGCTGACTCGCCTGTCGCTGCCGCAGTTGCTGGGCGAGCCCGCCGGCCACGAACTGCGCTCCTGGCTCGAGCGTTCCGCTGGCGGCTGGGAAAATGCTCCCGAGCCGATGGTGACCTGCCTGGACGGGGCACTGCTGACACCGTTAGTGATAGCGCTGGAACAGGCCGGTGGCGCGCAGGTCCTGCAAGAGCAGGGGGCTAGCACCAGAGGGCCGGCCACAGGACTGTCCAGTGCGGTGCTGGAGGCGCTGCGCCGATACTTCGAGCAACGTACCTGGGGATATTGGCAAGGCCACGGTTTTTGCCTGAACGATGCCGGCCGTGCACTGCTGGAGGGCACCGCGCAGTTGCGCGCGAGCCTGGCCTGGCAACCGCTGCCGGACCGATTGCAGGCATTGCTGTTCGGCGATGCCAGCTCGATCCAGGAACCCAGGGAGGAAGATGCAGGTTCTTGGCCGGCCGAGTATCTCGCTGCGTTCGAGGCTGCCGTCGTCGCTCGATTCGACCAACAGCCGCTCGAGCAACAACCAGGTTATCTCGTCGAGGTGGGCTGCTCCGATGGGGCGTTGCTGCGTCGCCTGTACCTGGCTATCGCCAATCACAGTCGGCGTGGCCAGCAGCTCGAGCGCTACCCGCTGCTGCTGATCGGCGTCACGGCCAACAGCACCCAGCAGGCCCGGGGGCAACAAACCCTGGAAGGCCTGCCGCACCTGCTATTGACCGGTGACATCGGCGATCCCCAGGGATTGCTCGCCAGCCTGGGCGCCAACGGTATCCGCGACCCGGAGAACATCCTCTATATCCATGCCTTCCAGGAACATCGGCGGGCCTGGCAGCCGCCAGGCTCGACCCAGGGCATCGACGACCAGCGCCACGCACGCCCAAGCAGCGTTCATGTGGATCGACATGGAGCGTGCATCGAGCCGGCGGCAGCCTTGCAGGGCCTGGTCGAACACCTGGCCCGCTGGCAGGAACTCACCACACACCACGGCCTGATACTGCTGGCCGCCCATTGCCTGCACCCTGACAGCGCCCGGCAGCATGCCCGGCGCAGCGGGGCGGTGCATCTGGACGCCAGCCATGGTTTTGCCGGGCACCAGCTGTTCGAGGCGCCGGTGTTCCTGATGGCCGCGGCGCAAGCCGGCTTGTTTCCGGATCGGGCCGTGGCCCAGGGCTTGCCCCGTGGCGAGCCGTTCACCCAGGCCAGCCTGAATCGGCTGTTGCCACGGCGTTACCGCATCCGCCACCCACTACCCAGGGACTTGCCACGGCTGCGGGAACTGGAGCTGGCCTGCTGGCCCAGCGGACTGGGCGCTACCGAAGCGGTGTTGCAGCGTCGGTTGGCGCTCTACCCCCAGGGCCAGCTGGTGCTCGAGTACCAGGGGCAGCTAGTGGCGGCGATCTATTCCCAGCGCTTGGCGGCGGTCGACCAGCTACGCCACAGCGATTGCTTCCAGGTCGAGGCCTTGCATGATCCGGCCGGCCCCGTCGCGCAGCTGCTGGGTATTTGCGTGCACCCGGAACACCAGGGCGAGGGGCTGGCCGATGAGCTGATCGATTTCACG
>NZ_JBJJLO010000226.1:0-2629 GCF_046230915.1 Pseudomonas sp. KCJK8993 | reverse complement strand
GGTGTGAAAAAGAGCCAGCCAGGGCCCCCGGCGGCGCGCTGTAGTCCAGGCCGAAGTGACGGAACCAGTCCCGCCAGTCGATGCAGTTCCAGGCCGAGGCGTCCAGCTGGATCAGCGGCAAGGCCGCCAATTGCCCAAGCTCGCTGACCAGCGGCAACTCCAGGCGCCGGCTGGCGATGGGATAGACGATCTCGGCGAACAGCGGCGTGGCCGCCAGGGACGACCAGTGCCCCGGCCCGTAGAGAATGCCGAAGTCATGCTCGGCCACGCTGGACTCGTCCATGTCGTTGTTGGCGTGGATGCTCACGGTGATCCCCGGGTGCTGCTTGTTGAACGCCAGCAAGCGCGGGAACAGCCAGAACTGCGCCACCGCATGGGTGCATTGCACGGTGATGGTGTTGGCATCGCGTCCGGCCCGCAGGCGCGTGACGCTGCGCAGCAAGGCTTCGAGCTGGGTGCTGACCTGGGCGAACAGCGCCGCGCCGCTGGCGGTGAGCTTGACCCCCCGGGCCTGGCGCTCGAACAGCTCGGTCTTGAGCGACAGCTCCAGGCTGCGGATCTGCTTGCTCACCGCGCTCTGGGTCAGGCACAGCTCGGTGGCGGCCCGGGTGAAGCTGGCGTTGCGGCCCACCGCTTCGAAGGTCACCAGGGTTTCCAGTGGCGGCAAGTGCCGGGCGAAGCGACTCATCAGGTATTCCCCAGAAGAATAGGTAGGTGCCTATATATCCTTTGTCCATCCGGTCAGCAATGACTAGCCTGCGCACCTTGATGAATCGTTGCGAGTGTGTGCATGAAACGCGGAGTTGCTTATGCGGTCCTGGCCGGTGCGGTCTGGGGTCTGGCCATTGTGGTGCCCAGCCTGTTGCCGGAGTTCAGCCCGCTGATGCTCAGCTGTGCCCGCTTCACCCTGTATGGCGCATTCTCCCTGCTCCTGGCTGCGCCCCAGGCACGCGAGCTGCTGCAGCGCTTGACCTGGAACGACGCACTGCTGCTGGTGAAGCTGGCACTGACCGGCAACCTGATCTATTTCATGCTGCTGGCCAGCGCCATCCAGTGGGCCGGGGTGGCCAGTACCGCGCTGATCGTCGGCCTCTTGCCCCTGACCATCACCCTGGCCGGGCGCGGGGATGCCGACGCGGTGCCGTTGCGGCGCCTGCGCTGGCCGCTGCTGCTGGTGTTCGGCGGGATCTGCTGCATCAACCTCGACACCCTGCTCACCGCCCAGGGCGATTCGCCGGAGCTGGGCCAGCGGGCCTTGGGCCTGCTGTGTGCCTTCGGCGCGCTGCTGTGCTGGACCTGGTACGCCAAGGACAACGCTCGCTATCTCAAGCGCAGCCGCTTCGACAGCGGCCAGTGGTCGAGCCTGTGGGGCATCACCACCGGCCTGATGAGCGCCTTGGTCTGGCTGCTGGCCCAGGGCCTGGAGTGGCCGGGCACGCGGAGCGACGCCAGCGACCAGCGCTGGATGCTGTTCTGGGGCCTGAGCCTGTGCAGCGCGGTGCTCGGCTCGTGGTTCGGCAATCGCATGTGGAATGCCTCGACCCGGCGCCTGCCACTGACCCTGAGCGGCCAGTTGATCGTGTTCGAGACCCTGTTCGCCCTGCTCTACGGCTTCATCTGCCTGCAGCACCTGCCGAGCTTGTTGCAAGCCAGCGCGGCGTTGTCGTTGCTGGCCGGCGTGCTCTGGGCGGTGCGCCGGCACCTGCCCCAGGCTCACTAAGGGCCTCAGCCCGAGGCCGCAGAACAACCCGGCAGCGCCACCGGGGAGCGGGGCAGGCGCAGGGCCAGCAAGGCGCCCAATAACGCCAACAGGGCACTGGCGGCGGTGGCCAGCTCAATGCCCTGGGCCTGATTGCCCACCGGACCCAGGGTGTTGGCCAGGGACACCAGCAAGGCCAGGCCCAGGGCGCCGCCGATCTGCTGGCTGGTGGAGGCCACGCCCGCCGCCACGCCCTGCTCGGTCGCGGCAATGCCCTGCCCCGCCGAGATCCACATGGTGTTCCAGGTCATGCCCTGGCCGATGCTCATGATCACGATCCCCGGTAACAGGCCGACAAAACCGCTGCTGCCCGGTAGCGCCAGGTAGATCATGCCGATGCCCAGGGCCCCGGCCAGCAAGCCGCAGACCAGGACCGCCCGCAGGCTGGCGCGCCGCAGCGCCCGCTCGCCCAGCCAGATGCCCAGGGTGCAGAGCACCGTCGAGGGCAGGAAGGCCAGGCCGCAGTGCAACACACTGAACTGGTAGACCTGCTGGAAGTACAGGCTGAGGAAGTAGTACTGCACGCCGAAGCTGCTCATGAACAACGCGGTGATCAGCATCGCCATGCGCAGTTGTGGATAACCCAGCAGGCGCAGGGGCATCAACGGGTCGCGCCCGAGGTGCTCGATGCGCAGGAACCACCCGAGCAAGGCCAGCGCCAGCAGCAGGCAGGCCAGGGTCGCCGGCGCGGCCCAGCCCCACTCCGGCCCCTGGACGATGGCGAACACCAGCAAGCTGCCCCCCAGGGTCACGCTCAAGGCGCCCGGCAGGTCGAACTGGCGCCCGCGCTGGCGTGGCGGATCGGCGGGAATCCAGCGCCGGGCCAGCCATGCACACGCACCGGCCACCGCCTCTTATACACATCTCCGG
>NZ_JBJJLO010000225.1:0-2662 GCF_046230915.1 Pseudomonas sp. KCJK8993 | reverse complement strand
GTGCGACGGTTGCAGGAGATGGGTGCGGGCAGGGCGGGGAGGACGGTCACGCCGGGCAGGTGAGGGCGGGACTGGGAGGGGCTGGCCGGCCCGCTCCTGTGCGCTCGGGCCGGCCTGGCATAGGCGCTACAGGTCCTGGAGGATGTCCGCCATGTCGTCGGCGTGCTCTTCTTCCTGGGCCAGGATCTCTTCGAACAGGCGGCGGGTGGTCGGGTCCTTGTCGCCGATGTACTGGATGATCTCGCGGTAGCTATCGATGGCGATCCGCTCGGCCACCAGGTCCTCGTAGACCATTTCCTTCAAGGTCCTGCCGGCCACGTATTGCGCATGGGACTTGGCCGACAGCAGGTCGGGGTTGAATTCCGGTTCGCCACCCAGCTGAACGATGCGCTCGGCCAGCTTGTCGGCATGCTCGGCTTCCTGGGTGGCGTGCTCGAGGAATTCGTCGGCGGCCACGCTGGCCTTGAGCCCGTTGGCCATGAAGTAGTGGCGCTTGTAGCGCAGCACGCAGACCAGCTCGGTGGCCAGGGCTTCATTGAGCAGGCGCAGCACTTCCTCCCGATCGGCGTTATAGCCGGCGGTCACGGCGCCGTTCTCCACGTGGCTGCGGGCCCGTTCGCGCAGGCTGTTCACATCGGACAAATGCATCTCGCTCATCTCGGTTTCTCCTAGGGGGCTAATCCGTCTTGCGCCGGGCTCTATGGGCCTGGTCGCTACCTAGGATGTGAGTCGCGGGAGCGGCAAAAAGTTTGATCGGATGTGCCGCGACGGCCAGGTTTCAGCTGCGAGCCAGCAGCGGGTGCCCGGCCAGCAGCGCCTCCTGCTGCAACCACTGCAGGAACACCCGCACCGGTGGATGGCGCTCGCGCCCGGGTACGCACAAAGCGCTATAGCCGGCGCCGCCCACATGGATGTCCGGGCGATAGGCCTGCAACAGGCCGCTGGCCACGCTCTGCGATACCAGGATATTGCTGGCCAGTACCAGGCCCTGGCCGGCGATGGCCGCTTGCAGGGCGTACTGCTCTTCGTCGTAGGAGCGCACCTGCGGCTGGTCCTCGAGCCAGTTCTCCCCGGCCTGGGCACACCAGGCCTGCCAGCCATCGGCGTACAGCGTGGAACTGCGCCAGTGCACGCTGATCAGCGCCGGCCGTTGCTGCCCGGCCAGTGCCACTTGCTGCGGCGAGCCATAGACCGCGAAGCGTTCATCGAACAGGCACAGGCCATGCAGGTTCAGGTAGCCGTCCTGGCTATAGCGGATCGCCACGTCGATGCTGGCATCCTGCTGCAGGTCCACCACCTCGCACTGGGTGTCCAGGCGCAGGTTGATCCCCGGGTGCTGGGCGTAGAAGCGTCCCAGGCGCGGCACCAGCCACAGGGCGGCGAAGGCGGCCGTGGTGGACACCGTCAACTGCCCGTTGTCCGGGGCCGGGCGCAGGGTGGCGACGCTTTGCGCCACATCCAGCAGGGCACCATGCAGGCTGTGGAACAAGCGATCGCCGGCTTCGGTGAGGCGTACCTGGCGTGGCAGCCGCTCGAACAAGGGCACGCCCAGCCAATGTTCCAGGCTGCGGATCTGATGGGACACCGCCGTGGGCGTCACCGACAGGTCGTCGGCCGCCTCCTTGAAACTCAGCAGGCGCGCGGCAGACTCGAAGGTCCGCAGGGCGGTGAGAGGCAGGTGGGCGAACATAGAGCGCTCCATGGCTGATATGAATTCATCTGAATGAATTTTAATTCGTTTGTTGGCGAATGCCGATGGCTCTAGCTTTAGCGCGAAATTGGCGGGCATTCAAGGCCGTCGAGGTTCTAGCGCATGAGGGAGTTCAGATGAGTAAAGTTCTTGTAGTCCATGGCAGTCCCCGAGGCGAGCGATCCCACAGCCGGCGCCTGGCCGAGGTATTCCTGCAGGCCTGGCAAGCGGCCAATCCCCAAGGTTCGTTGACCCGCCGGGAAGTCGGGCGCGGGGCCATTCCCCATGTCAGCGAGGCCTTCATCGCCGCGGCGTTCCATCCACAACCCGAGGCCCGCCCTCTTTCGATGCAGGCCGACCTGGCCCTGAGCGATGAGCTGGTCGGCGAGCTGTTCGAGCACCCGCGCCTGGTGATCTCGGCGCCCATGTACAATTTCAGCGTACCCAGCGGCATCAAGGCCTGGGTCGACCACATCGTGCGCCTGGGCCTGACCTTCGACACCCAGCTGGACAACGGCGTGGCCCACTACCAGCCGCTGGTACTGGGCAAGAAGGTGCTGGTCATCACCAGCCGTGGCGGCGCTGGTTTCGGCCCGGGTGGCGAACACGAGGCGATGAACCACGCCGACCGCTGGCTGCGTACCGCCCTGGGCTTCATGGGCATCGACGACGTTACGGTGATCGCGGCCGAAGGCGAAGAGTCGGTGCCCGAGCGATTCCAGCAATCCTGCGCCCAGGCCGAACAGCAATTGCTGGCCCTGGCCCGGCGCTTCTGAGGTACGGCCATGGCCTGGGGATTGCTATTGCTGGCCGCGGCCTTCGAGGTGGCGTTCGCCATGGGTATGAAGTACGCCGCCGGTTTCACCCGGCCCTGGCCGTCGCTGCTGACCCTGGTGGCGGCGCTGGGCGGGGTCTACTTCCTGACCCTGGCCCTGCGCGAGTTGCCGGTCAGCGTGGCGTATCCGATCTGGA
>NZ_JBJJLO010000224.1:0-2668 GCF_046230915.1 Pseudomonas sp. KCJK8993 | reverse complement strand
TAGCCGCCGAAGAGACCGTGCGGAGGCGGAGATCCCGGGTTCAGGGGAGGCACGAGCGCACACCATGGCGGCAGTGACGGATAGCAAACCCAGCGCACAACCGCCGTTGGACCCGAGCCCGGTGCAGGGCCCGCCTGTGGTCGCGGTCGAGCCGGCTCCTGTCGTGCCGCCAGCCCAGCCCCAGGTCGAGGCCGCCGCGGTGGCGGTGCCAGCCCAAGTGGCAGCGGCAGTGATGCCGATCCCGCCGCCGACACCGGCGGCGGAACCGTCCAAGGAGGCATTCGATCCAGAGGCCGATCCCCTGGATGCGCTGCCGGCGGTGCGCCTGGCCATGGAGCAGAGTGGCCATGTGTCCGAATCCAGCCGCTCGCAACCCAAGGCAGCCCCGGCCAGTGACAACCCTGATACCCGGTTGGCCTCGACGCAGAACATCGCCAGCGGCATGGCTGGCATGCTCGAGCAGATTGGCAAGGGCAGCGCCGAGCAGGGTGGCGAGAAGGCCTTCAGTGGCTTGATCGCCGAAGGCCTGAAAGACCTCAAGGGCGCGTCCAGCGATACCCGGGTGGACGACTTCGCCAACCGCCTGGCAGCCCTCACGCAGGCGGCAACGCCCAAGACCGCCAACGCGGTCCCGGTCAACCAGCCGCTGGCCATGAACCAGGGTGGCTGGACCGATGAGGTGGTCAATCGGGTGATGTACCTGTCCAGTGTCAATCTCAAGTCGGCGGATATCCAGCTCCAGCCGGCCGAGCTCGGGCGCCTGGATATCCGCGTGCACATGATTCCCGACCAGCAGACCCAGGTCAGCTTCATGAGTGCTCACGCCGGTGTTCGCGAAGCCCTGGAAGGGCAGGTGCACCGCATGCGGGAAATGTTCCAGCAACAGGGGTTGGGCCAGGTGGACGTCAACGTCTCCGACCAGTCCCGTGGCTGGCAGGGCCAGGAGCAGGCGCAGCAGGGCCAGAACCGTGCCAATGGTTCCTCGGGCAACGGCGCGCGCTTGGATGGCGAGATCGGCGATGACGGGCAGCCCCATGCCGTGGCCGAAGTCGCGGCGCCGGTACAGACCGTGATCGGCAGCAGCGTCGTGGACTACTACGCCTGACCTGCTGAGCGGGCGGCCAGGTAAGCTGGCCCCCGCTTCGATCCTCATGACCGCGAGCCGGCTGCCCGGCTGGTCAACTTCGCAGGACGCTCCCGTGCCTGCTTTCTCCTGTCATTCCTGACAAATCTGGCATAACACTTGCTCTTGCCTTGCCGTGCGACTGTGAACCCCCGAATAGTGACGGATTATTGGCATGGCGAAGAGCGAAGCAGCAGAAAAACCCACCGCAGGGAAAAGCAAACTCAAGCTTATCCTGTTGATTGTCTTGGCGTTGTTGCTGGCCATCGGCCTGTCGGTCGGTGCGACCTGGTATTTCATGCACAGTGCCCAGAGCAAGCCCGACCCGGCTGCGCAAACCGCTACCAACGTCAAGCCCGCGGCGATCTACGAGCCCATGGCGCCGGCCTTCGTCGCCAACTACACACAGAATGGCCGGCAGCGCTACATGCAGGTGAGCATCACCCTGCTGGCGCGCAACCAGGCGGACCTGGACGCACTGAAAGTGCATATGCCAGTGATCCGCAACAACCTGGTGATGCTGTTCTCCGCGCAGAATTTCGACACCCTGGCGACCCCGGTCGGCCAGGAAATGCTCCGTCAGAAAGCCACCGCCAGCGTCCAGGAGGTGGCCCAGAAAGAAGTGGGCAAGGTAGTGGTCGAGCAGTTGCTCTTTACTAACTTCGTATTGCAGTAGGAACACGACATGGCCGTGCAGGACCTGCTGTCCCAGGATGAGATCGACGCGCTGTTGCATGGCGTCGACGACGGTCTGGTACAGACCGAACACGCTGCCGAACCCGGCAGTGTCAAAAGCTACGACCTGACCAGCCAGGATCGCATCGTCCGTGGACGCATGCCGACCCTGGAGATGATCAACGAGCGTTTCGCCCGCTACACCCGGATCAGCATGTTCAACATGCTGCGCCGTTCCGCCGACGTGGCGGTGGGTGGGGTGCAGGTCATGAAGTTCGGCGAGTACGTGCACTCGCTGTACGTCCCCACCAGCTTGAACCTGGTGAAGATCAAGCCTCTGCGCGGCACGGCGCTGTTCATCCTCGATGCCAAGCTGGTGTTCAAGCTGGTGGACAACTTCTTCGGCGGCGATGGTCGCCACGCGAAGATCGAAGGGCGTGAGTTCACCCCTACCGAGCTGCGAGTGGTGCGCATGGTGCTGGAGCAGGCCTTCATCGACCTCAAGGAAGCCTGGCAGGCGATCATGCCGGTCAACTTCGAGTACATAAACTCCGAAGTGAACCCGGCCATGGCCAACATCGTCGGCCCCAGCGAGGCGGTGGTGGTCTCGACCTTCCATATCGAACTCGATGGCGGTGGCGGCGATCTGCACGTGACCATGCCGTACTCGATGATCGAGCCGATCCGGGAAATGCTCGATGCCGGTTTCCAATCCGACCTGGACGACCAGGACGAGCGCTGGAGCAAGGCGTTGCGCGAGGACGTACTGGATGTGGCGGTGGCCCCCCGGGCCACCGCAGGCTCCTGTATACAACTGGCGGTGTCGGCCGAGAAGGGAGTGGTGAGCGCGGATGACGTGCTGGTGGAGAA
>NZ_JBJJLO010000223.1:0-2797 GCF_046230915.1 Pseudomonas sp. KCJK8993 | reverse complement strand
AAACCCATACCTACCCGGGCAGTGAGGCCACCTTGGCTAGTGGCACCAATCGCACCTGACAATTCTGCCGCATTCACACCAAGGGACGCGCAGGAAAACAGTAAAGCACCCAGCAGAATTTTCTTCATTTTATGACCAATAAGTACTGATTATGAGAGGTGTAAGCAATCACCGACGGCTAAGAGGCATTGGGCCATCAAATCGTTCAATGAAATTTTCACCTGTCATTTTTAACTTATGTTTTGGCCGTTTTTACCTATGGCTGGCGCCGATTCATTGCCTTGGCGAGGATGGCCTTGAGTTCGGAGCCGAAAATCAGGCCAGCTCATCAAAATAAATCGTTAAATCCCAACAAAATCAATGTCTCTGGAAATATCCAGAGACATGATTATGTAGTTATACGATTCCGCTCTTCGAAGATAGCTTTTCATCGCCCAAGCAGTAGCACTTTTCCGCATTCCTTATCGGGTACCGAGCAACTGGAAGGATGCCAGGCCCGCCGCCGTCATCAGCAACGAGCCCACCACGTGCAGTGCTACCGAACCCAAGGCCCACAGCAGCCTGCCCTGCTGGAGCAGGGATACAGTCTCAGCGGAAAAGGTCGAGAACGTGGTCAGTCCTCCACAGAAGCCGGTGATGATCAGCAAGCGCCATTCGGGGTTCAAGGAAGGCGATGCCGCAAGGAAAGCCAGGGCCAGGCCGATGATGTAGCCCCCGGCCATGTTCGCCACCACGGTCCCCGGGGGGATGGCCGGAAACAACAGATTGAGCTTGAGGCCCAGGAACCAGCGCAGCCAGGCGCCGGTCGATGCGCCCATGGCAATGACCAGGAGTGACTTCAGCATGCTGGGCAGCCCCCCACCGAGCGGCATGGCCGATGGGGAAAGCGGGAGGTGATGCAAGAAGGGAGTGCTACTAGAGGAGTCGGTATCATGGTCCTGTCCTGGTCGGGGACAGGGCAGGCACACCTACGCACCCTGTCCAGGGTTCACGTAGGCATCATCAGCACGAAGCGGTTCAAGGAGGAATGCCATCTCCGGGGGCAAATCCTAGCGCAGGAGAAATCGCGGCTTCAAGGATCGCGCAGGGCTCCACCAGGAAGTTCGCCCAGTACAGGTGACCTCGCCATCCATGAACCGGTAAAGAGCCACACATACTGGGCGAACGGCTAAACGCTATGCCCTCGCCATGGGATGTTCAACTGTCAACAATGATCGGGCAGGCAAGTCAGCCGCCAGGACAGCCGAAGCCGCCGGCGAAAGCCCGCCGCCCTGCTCGCAGCTCGGTACGCAATTCGCCGATCAGGTTGGAAACATCCCTCACGCTGGTGAGCTGCGCGGTGCAAACGCCTGGGAGCAGCAAGTCCACCCGGCCGGATGCCGCCTCATAGATCTTGACGGTCAGCGTTCCGTCAGGATTGACATGGCAGGCGCAGGAAAGCGGGAGGAAGCCGGATTCCAATATGCGGCACAGCTCATGGGTCGAGAGCATGGCATCCTAGCCTATGTGGTGTTCATGGGGATTTTTCCGATTCAGCATAGGCGAGCATGCGCCTTGTGTATCGGAAAAAACACACCCGGGTGTTAACTGCATCGCAGTTCCTGAAAATGGCCGACCATGAACTGGCCGCCACGGCGTTGCTGCTGACAGCCCCGGCGGTTTCCCTGGGCATGGTTTCGCCAACTGTGTATGTTCGCTCCATGAACCGACTTCTTCAGCCCTGCCGCCCAGCGATTATTACCCTCCTCTAGAGGGTGGGCCAGCGGCTGTCCAAACCGCATCAACCCGCCTCGGAGGCGGGGTTCATGACCGCTCTTGCGAGGCTTCAAGCAAGGAGACGAAGCATGAACCCTCCATCCAACCCGGTCTTGCACCTGCTATGCGGCAAGATCGCCTCGGGCAAATCGACACTCGCCCGACAACTGGCCCAGGCCCCGGGCTGCGTGCTGATCTGCGAGGACCTGTGGCTGGCCCGGTTGTATCCGCAGATGATCCACTGCGTCGCGGACTATCAACTCCATGCCCGGCGCCTGGGCGAGGCCCTGGGGCCGCTGGTCGTCGCCATGTTGCAGGCGGGCACCAGCGTGGTGCTGGACTTTCCCGCCAATACGCTGGCCCAGCGCGCGTGGCTGCGCAGCCTGGCGGACCAGGCACAGGTTCCCCATCGCCTGCATGTGCTGGATGTCGCCGAGGATGTCTGTCGCAGCAGGCTGCGTGAGCGCAACAACCAAGGCGAGCACCCGTTCACCACCAGCGACGAACAGTTCGAGCTGATCTGCAGTTACTTCGTCGCGCCCCAGGCAGCGGAAGGGTTGAATATCGTCGAGGCTTGAGCCGACAGGCCGTGTCCGCAGCGACCAGGGCGGTCGCTGCGTTGCAGGCTCAATAGGAATGGCCGAACCGCCTGGCATAGCGGTCTTCCAGGTCGCGACATTCATCCGCAGGCAGGGTGGCATCGACCACAGACTTGGTCGAAGACAGGTTCTGCCGGCGGCAGTGCAGAATCTCTTCCTGGGCTCGGGCACGCTCCCTGTCGACCTCGATGTTGAAGCGGATGATGCACGCCCCAAGAATCACGGCGATGCCCATCAGGGACAAGGCCAGTGCCCTGAATCCGTCGTTGTCGGCCCTTTCATCCTCGTCCCGGATCATCAGCGTCCCATCGCACGCATACGCCCTCCTACTCAGGCTGCGTACTGTAGCAGCTCTGGGAACAGGCACGGGAACGGCGAGGCAAATCATCAAAAGGACAGGGGCACCGGGCCAAGAGGCGCATGCGGCAAGTCCCTGGCGCGAT
>NZ_JBJJLO010000222.1:0-2848 GCF_046230915.1 Pseudomonas sp. KCJK8993 | reverse complement strand
TTAGGGGAAACTGCCGCCCATTGCATTCCTGTGCTGACTTTTTCCTACGGTATCCCCATGACATTCGCCACTCTCGGCCTGATCGAACCCTTGCTGCGCGCCCTCGAACCCCTTGGCTACCAGACCCCGACCCCGGTGCAGGCCCAGGCGGTTCCGGCGGTGCTTGCCGGTCGCGACCTGATGGCCGCAGCCCAGACCGGCACTGGCAAGACCGCCGGTTTCGCCCTGCCGCTGTTGCAATTGCTGACCCTGGAAGGGCCGAAGGTCGACAGCAATTCGGTGCGGGCGCTGATCCTGGTGCCAACCCGCGAGCTGGCCGAGCAGGTCCACGACAGCGTGCGCCAGTACGCCGAACACCTGCCGCTGCGTACCTACGCGGTGTATGGCGGGGTCAGCATCAACCCGCAGATGATGAAGCTGCGCAAGGGCGTCGACCTGCTGGTGGCGACGCCTGGCCGCCTGCTGGACCTGTTCCGGCAGAACGCGGTGAAGTTCGGGCAGTTGCAGACCCTGGTGCTGGATGAAGCCGACCGCATGCTCGACCTGGGGTTCTCCGAGGAGCTCAAGAGCATCTACGCCGCCCTGCCGAAAAAGCGCCAGACCCTGCTGTTCTCCGCGACGTTCTCCGACCCTATCCGCTTGTTGGCCGGGCAGATGCTCAAGGACCCGCTGAGCATCGAGGTCAGCCCGCGCAACGTCGCCGCCAGCACGGTCAAGCAATGGGTGGTGCCGGTGGACAAGAAGCGCAAGCCAGAGCTGTTCAGCCACCTGCTGCGCAAGAACCGCTGGAAGCAGGTACTGGTGTTCGCCAAGACCCGCAACGGCGTGGACGCCCTGGTGGAAAAACTCCAGGGCCAGGGTGTGAATGCCGATGGCATCCACGGCGACAAGCCCCAAGCCACGCGCCAGCGTGCCCTGGATCGGTTCAAGCTGGGCGAGATCCAGATCCTGGTGGCCACTGACGTGGCGGCCCGCGGCCTGGACATCGAGGATCTGCCGCTGGTGGTCAACTTCGACCTGCCGATCGTTGCCGAGGACTACGTCCACCGCATCGGCCGCACCGGGCGTGCCGGTTCCACCGGCGAGGCGATTTCCCTGGTCTGCGCCGATGAAGTGAACCTGCTGTCGGCGATCGAAATGCTGACCCGCCAGACCCTCAAGCGCCATGAGGAGCCAGACTTCGAGCCCGAGCACCGGGTGCCCGAGACCGACGCCAGTGGCCAGGTGGTGAAGAAGCCGAAGAAACCGAAGAAGCCCAAGGCTACCGGTAGCGGCGGCAAGCGCAACCTGGGGCGTTGGGTCGATAGCGGCGAAGTGGCCGCCGAGCCTGCGGTGAAACCGGTGCGCAAGGTGCCGGCCTTCAATACCGGCCCGCGCAAGCGCAAGCCTTAAGCGCCACGACAAGTTGTGGGCGGCCGGTTCAACCTGGCCGCTCCTGGTATCCGGCCTAGGACTGGCGGCGTTCGGCGAGCCATTGGAGGATGCCGCGCCCGGCCCGGCGTCCGCTGGCGAAGCAGGCGGTCAACAGGTAGCCGCCGGTGGGGGCTTCCCAGTCGAGCATTTCTCCGGCGCAGAACAGCCCAGGCTCCTGCCGGATCATCAAGCGTTCATCCAGTGCTTCGAAGCGCACGCCGCCGGCGCTGCTGATGGCTTCGTCCAGGGGGCGGGGCTTGACCAGCACCAGCGGGAGGGCCTTGATCGCCGCCGCCAGGCTGGCCGGATCATTGAAGGTCGCGGCCGGTGTCAGCTCCCGCAGCAAGGCGGCCTTGACGCCGTCGATTCCCAACTGGCTGTGCAAGTGCTTGGCCATGGAACGCGAACCACGAGGCTTGGCCAGGGCCGCCTGGACCTTGTCCCGGGGCTTGCCCGGCAGCAGGTCGATATGAATGGTGCCTTGGCCGTGCAGGTTGATCGCTTCACGGATCGAGGCCGAAAGGGCATAGATCAGGCTACCCTCGATACCCTTGGCGGTGATCACGCATTCCCCCAGGCGGGGCGTGTCGTCGTCCAGGCCGATGGCCACGTTCTTCAAGGGGGCCCCGGCGAACTTGTTGCGCAGCAGTTCGCTCCAGGCGGCCACTTCGAAACCGCAGTTGCTCGGCTGCAGGGGCGCTACCTGGACCCCACGTTGCGCAAGCAACGCCATCCAGGCGCCATCGGAGCCCAGGCGTGCCCAACTGCCGCCGCCCAGCGCCAGTAGCACCGCGTCGGGGCGTACCGCGCTTTCACCCTCGGGATGCTGGATGCGCAGGCTGCCGTCGGTATTCCAGCCGAGCCAGCGATGCCGGGTGTGGATAACCACCCCGGCTTCGCGCAGGCGCTTGAGCCAGGCGCGTAGCAAGGGCGCGGCCTTCATGTCGGTGGGAAACACCCGGCCGGAGCTGCCGACGAAGGTCTCGATCCCCAGTCCGTGAATCCATTGGCACAGGGCCTGGGCATCGAATTCGCGCAGCCAGGGGGCGATTTGCGGCGCCCGTTCGGCATAGCGCGAGAGAAAGGCCGGGTAGGCTTCGGAATGGGTGATGTTCATGCCGCCCACGCCCGCCAGGAGGAACTTGCGACCCACCGAGGGCATGCCGTCATACAGGTCGACCCGGGCTCCTGCCTGGCTCAGGACCTCGGCGGCCATCAGGCCGGCCGGGCCGCCACCGATGATGGCAACATGGTGGGACAGGGGAGAAGGGGATCGAGTCATGGCGGGGCGATGCTGGGGGAATGAGCCGCGCATTCTACCCCGGCCATGGTCGGGCGGGGCGCCGATGAGGGCGGCCGGACACCCCGCGCCGTGCCCGGGGTGTCCGGCGGCCGGGGGCCGCCCGGCGCCACTTGCGGCCCGGGGACGGGGCTG
>NZ_JBJJLO010000221.1:0-3038 GCF_046230915.1 Pseudomonas sp. KCJK8993 | reverse complement strand
CCCCAACGGCAAGCTGGACCGCAAGGCTTTGCCCAAGCCGGACAAGGCGCAGTCCGCCCAAGCCTATGAGGCTCCACAAAGTCTTTTGGAGCAGCAGATCGCCGCGATCTGGGCCGAGGTGCTGGGTATCGAGCAGGTGGGCCTGAACGATAACTTCTTCGAGCGTGGTGGCGATTCGATCATCTCGATCCAGGTGGTCAGCCGGGCCCGGGCGGCCGGGATCCACTTCACCCCCAAGGCGCTGTTCCAGCACCAGACTGTGCGTAGCCTGGCGCGGGTGGCCCAGTTGCAGGCCGTGCAGGTGATCGACCAGGGGCCGGTGCAGGGCGAGACACCATTGCTGCCTTTCCAGCAGCTGTTTTTCGCCATGGACCTGCCGGATCGGCATCACTGGAACCAGTCCTTGCTGTTGACGCCGCGCCAACCGGTGCGCGCGGACCTGCTGGAAGCGGCACTCCAGGCGCTGGTGGTGCATCACGATGTGCTGCGCCTGAGCTTCAACCCGCAGGCCGACGGCTGGAAGGCCCGGCATGACGCTGTGGCCACGACCTTGCTCTGGCAGGCCCGCCTGGAGACTGCCGATGAGCTGCAAGAGCTGTGCGAACGCGCCCAGCGCAGCCTCGATCTGCAACAGGGCCGGTTGTTGCGGGCGGTGCTGGCTGAGTTGCCCGATGGCAGCCAGCGTCTGTTGCTGGTCATGCACCACCTGGTGGTGGATGGCGTTTCCTGGCGGATCTTCCTTGAAGATTTGCAGAACCTTTATCAGCAGTCGGTCGAGGGGCGACAGCAGCGGTTGCCGGCCAAGACGTCGGCGTTCAAGACCTGGGCCGAGCGCCTGCAAGCCCATGCCCGCAGCGCCGCGATGCACCAGGAACAAGACTACTGGCAACAACAGTTGCAGGGCGTGAGCGCCGAATTGCCGTGCCGCGATCCCCAGGGCGCTCGTCCGGGACGACTGGCCCGGACCCTGGTCAGCCAGCTCGATGCGCAGCGTACCCGGCAACTGCTGCAGCAGGCGCCCACGGCCTATCGGACGCAGATCAACGACCTGCTGCTGACGGCCCTGGCCCGGGTGATCTGCCGCTGGACCGGCCATGCCTCCAGCCTGGTCCAGCTCGAGGGCCACGGCCGCGAAGAGCTGTTCGATGACCTGGACCTGACACGCACCCTGGGTTGGTTCACCAGCCTGTTCCCGGTGCGCCTGACCCCGGCCGCCGACTTGGCGGGCTCGATCAAGCAGGTCAAGGAGCAGCTGCGCGCCGTGCCGAACAAGGGCCTGGGTTTCGGTGCCTTGCGCTACCTCGGGGACGAGCAGACCCGCCAGGCCTTCAGCCTGTTGCCGGTGCCGCGCATCACCTTCAACTACCTGGGGCAGGTCGATGGCAGCTTCGACCAGCCAGGTGGCCTGTTCACCCCGGCGGCGGAAAGCACCGGCGCCGAGCAGAGCCCCGAGGCCGCGCTGGGTAACTGGCTGACCCTCAACGGCCAGGTATATGGCGGCGAGTTGCACATGAGCTGGACCTTCAGCCCGCTGATGTTCGATGAAGCGGTGATCGAACAGTTGAGCCAGGACTATGCCCGCGAACTGGCGGCCCTGGTGGAGCACTGCTGCACCCCGGGCAACGCTGGCGTCACCGCTTCGGACTTCCCCCTGGCCAGGCTGACCCAGCCCCAGCTCGAGTCCCTGCCCCTGGTGGCTAGCGACATCGAGGACATCTATGCCTTGTCGCCGATGCAGCAGGGCATGTTGTTCCATACCCTGTATGAACAGGCGGCGGGCGATTACATCAACCAGATCCGGGTCACGGTCGACAACCTGGATGTGAGCCGTTTCCGGCAGGCCTGGCAGGCCACGGTACAGGCCCAGGAAGTGCTGCGCAGCGGCTACTTCTGGCAAGGCCAGCTGGAATGGCCGTGCCAGGTGGTCTATCGCCAGGCCAGCCTGCCGATCGAAGAACTCGATTGGCGCGCCATGCCCGAGCTCGAACAAGAGTTGCAGAACCTGCAGCAAGCCCAGCGCCGCCAGGGTTTCGACCTGGCCCGGGCGCCCCTGGTTCGAGTATTGCTGGTGCGTACGGGCGAGCAGCGCCATGAGCTGATCTACACCAACCATCACATCCTCATGGACGGTTGGAGCAATTCGCGGTTGTTTGGTGAAGTATTGCAACGCTATGCCGGCGTAGCGGTGCCGGAGGCCAGTGGCCGCTATCGCGACTACATCGGCTGGTTGCAACAACGGGATGCCAAGGCGACCGAGGCCTTCTGGCGCGAGCAGTTGAGCCAGTTGCCGGCACCGACGGGCTTGGGCAGCAACCTGCCCTTGGCTGCACAGGGCCATGGCGAGTACCGCTGGGCCCTGGATGCCGAGCTGACCGGACGCCTGGAGGCTTTCGCCCGCAGCCAGAAAGTCACCCTCAACACCTTGATCCAGGCGGCCTGGCTGATCCTGCTGCAACGCCATAGCGGGCAGTCGGTGGTGACCTTCGGCGCCACCGTGGCCGGTCGCCCGGCTGAACTGGCCGGGATCGAGCAGCAAATCGGTTTGTTCATCAATACCTTGCCAGTGATTTGCGCCGTCGATGCCCAGCGTTCGGTGGCGCAGTGGCTGCAGGATGTGCAGGAGCGCAACCTGGCCCTGCGCGAACATGAACACACCGCGTTGTATGACATCCAGCGCTGGGCCAGCCAGGGTGGAGAAGCACTGTTCGACAACATCCTGGTGTTCGAGAACTACCCGGTATCCAAGGCGCTGGAGCAGGGCGGCAGCGGTATCGGCTTTGGTGTGCCCCAGGCGCACGAGCAGACCAGCTATCCCTTGACCCTGCTGGTGGACTTTGGCGCGACGCTGTCATTGCAATTCAGCTTCGCCCGGGCCAGTTTCACCGCGCAAAGCGTGGAGGCCTACGGTCGGCACCTGACCAACCTGCTGCTGGGCATGCTGGCCGACAGCACCCGGAGCCTGGGTGAGCTGCCGATGCTCGACCTTGCCGAGCGGCGCCAGGTGCTGGAGCAATGGAACGCCACCGAGCGCGACTACT
>NZ_JBJJLO010000220.1:0-3184 GCF_046230915.1 Pseudomonas sp. KCJK8993 | reverse complement strand
CTGTTGCGGATCCTGCAGCGCGGGCCAGGCGCTGCGTGCCGGCAAGCCTTGGCGGCCGATCAGCACCAGGCGCCGTGCCCCCTGGTTCACCAGGTACTGGGCGGCCTGCAGGCCCAGGGCGCCGAAGCCGCCGGTGATGGCGTAGCTGGCGTGCGGAACGCATTGCGGCTTGCCCTTGGGGCCTGGCGCGACTGCCTCCTGCAAGCGCAGGACCTGGCAGGCCTGGGTACCGATGGCCAGCACATCCTCGCTCTTGTGCCCCAGGGCGCCTCGTAGCAGGCCGAAGGTGCTGTCGCTGTTCAAGGCTGCCGGGTCGATGTCGATCAAGCCTGCCCAGAGGCCTGGCTGTTCGCCGGCGACGATCCGCGCCACGCCCCACAGCGGCGACTGGGCCAGGGCGATCCGGTTGGCCATGGCCTTGACTCCGAAGGTCACGCAACCCAGGCGCAGGGATGGCTGCTCCAGGGCCAGGCGCTGGACCTGCTGCGTAGCTTGCAGCAGTCTCCAGGCATTGGCCTCGACCGCATCCGGCAACGCCTCATCGTCTGCCGGTGCGCTACCGAGCACCAGCACCAGCGTCGGCTGCCCATTCAAGCGCAATTCGGCGCCGTCTCGCACCCGGGCATGCTCGATCCCGGCCCGACGCAACCCCAGGGACAAACGCTGCGCGGCGTCGTCGTCCGGTCCCAGGAGCAGCAACTGCGGCAGCGGCTCGGTGGGGGGCTCGAAGCGACAGGTCTCCCAGTCTTCGACGAACACCGTCGCACTGCTGCCGCGGGCCAGTTCATCCTGGCGGTCCACCGTCATGAACACCAGGCCTTCGATGCGCGCGGCCAGCTCTCCCCGCTCATCGAGCACCAGCAGGTCGATGGGCTGGCGCTCGCCAGTGCGCGGCGCCCGTTCGGCGCACAGGGTAAAAATCTCCGGCGGCGTAGGCCTCGCGCACAGCGAGGCGATAGCCGCCGGCATGCGCAACAGATCGTCATCCGGCAACAACAGCGGCAGGCTGGTCAGCGCGGCATCCAGCACCACCGCCCAGCTGTTGGCCTGGGTCGGACCGAGCTGCGCCCGGATCGTCGCCATCAGCCGGCCCGGCCCGCGCCGCAACGAACCGATATGCCACCGGAAGCCGTAGTCGGCGATACCCCGGCGCCGGTACATCGGCTCGAGCTGCGGCCACTCCAGCGACTCGCGGCAGTGAGCCTGCCAGGCCGCCACTTCGGGCGCCGGGCCTTGCAGCTCGGTGTTCCAGTCCAGGCTGGCGGTGGTATGGGTCAACCAGCCCAGCTCGCGCTCCTGCTCGGATTGCGCCGCCTCATCGTCCAGACGGCTGCACAGGCGGATCTGCTGGCCCTGCCTGACGATCTGGATATCCCGCGTACCTTCCACTGCCACGGGCGTGCGCAGCACCACGTCACGCAGGGTCGGCAGTTGCCCGTCCCGCGTCCCGGCCTGCATGAAGCTGTTCAGCAAGACCGCCGCCGGCAAGATCTCCACACCGCAGATCGGATGGCTGCCCGGATAGGGACGCAGTTCGAAATCCAGCCGCGTGCGCCAGATGTCACAGGGCGGCGCACTGCGTACCAGCTGGTGGCTGCCCAGCAACGAATGCCGCAGCGGATCGTGGCCCTTGCCCAGGTTGGCCCGCACCGGCAAGGCCGTGGTCCAGTAGCGCTGGTGGTTCCAGCCCATGCTCGGCAGATCGAGCAAGACTCCCGGAGCCGGCCATTGCAAGTCGGCGCCGTGGCAATACAGACGAGCGAGGCTGGCGAGCAGTTCCGGGTACTCCGGGCGCCCCTCCCTGAGGCTCGGGCACACCAGTACATGCTCGCGCCCACCTGCATCGGCGGTCTCCTTCAGGGCGTGGGCGACGATGGGCTTGCTCGACACCTCGAGGTACAGCTCGAAGCCGTCCTCCAGGGCGGCCGTCGCCGCTTGCTCGAAAAGCACCGGGTTACGTGAGTTCGCGCACCAGAAATCCGCATCCCGAGGTACCAGGGCCCGGGGATCGTCCAGGGTCGAGTTGTACAGGGGCAGGCGCGGCGTCAGGCAGCGCAGTTCGCCAGCGGCTTGGCGGATGTCCTCCAGGAGCTGGTCGATGTGTGGGCTGTGGAACGCCACATCGCTCGCCACGCGCCGCGGCACCAGCCCCTCCGCGGCCCACTCGTCGGCGAGCCGCTCGACCTCGCCGGCCGCCCCGGAAATCACCGTGGACGAGGGGCTGGCGGCGATTGCCGCGACCACCTGCGCGCGCCCTTCCAGGCGCCTGGCGGCCTCGGCGAATGGCAGGTTGATCATGAGCATCGCTCCTTGGCCAGACAAACGCTGGTAAAGCGCCGCCCGGCGGCAGGCAAAACGCGCGGCCGATGGCTTGTCCAGGGCGCCGGCGACCACCGCGGCGGCGATCTCACCGGTGGAATAGCCGATCGCCGCCCGGGGTTCGAGCCCCAGGCTGCGCCAAAGCGCCGCCAAGGCCAGCTGCAAGGCGAAGGTCGTGGCCTGGATACGCTCCACCGAATCGAACGCGCCCTGCTCCAGCGCCTCGCGAGGCGTGTACCCCAGCTCGGCGCGGAACACCTCGGCCAGGCTGTCCAGTTCAGCGGCGAATACCGGCTGGCTCGCCAGCAGCTCCCGCCCCATGCCCTGCCACTGCGCACCATGTCCGGAGAACACCCACACCGGCCCTCGCCCGTCCAGCATCGAGCCGCTGAAGCAGCGTTCGCCATCGTTGCCGGCCGCCATCTGGCCCAAGGCCTCGAGCAACTCCGTGGAATTGCTCGCCAACACTGCGCCCCTGGCAGGCAAGTGCGCGCGTCGTTGCCCGAGGGTATGGGCAATATCTTCCAGCGCGGCCTCGGGGTGCTGTTGCACCCAGTGGGCAAGGCGCGCGGCACTGTGGCGCAGGTTCTGCGGCGCCTGGCCGGACAGCGGGAACAGCCGCGCACCGGAAAGCGGCCGGGCACTCGGCCGTGCCTGGAGCGTCACCGGCGCAGCCTCGATGATCGCGTGGGCGATGGTGCCGCCCACGCCGAAACACGAGACTCCCGCCCGCCTGGGCGAACCGGTGTCCGGCCATGGCCTGAGGCTGGAGACCACCTCGAGGCCCGAGGTGCTCCAGTCGACTTCGTCGGTCAGGTTCTCGTACAAGCTGCGCGGCAGCTGTCCGTGGTTCAGCGCCAGCACG
>NZ_JBJJLO010000219.1:0-3186 GCF_046230915.1 Pseudomonas sp. KCJK8993 | reverse complement strand
GAAAAAGAGGGCAAAAGGGCGTCACGGGGGTCTGGGGGGCTGGAAGATGGTAAGAAGAAACCACCGCATACACCCCCGCCGTCAACACACTCCCCGCCACGATCGCCAGCAAATACAACACCCCATGATTGATCGCATTCGGAATCAACATCACGAACAACCCCCCATGGGGCGCCATCAACTTGCAGCCAAAGTACATCGACAAGGCCCCGGTCAACGCCCCACCGGCCATGCTCGCCGGGATCACCCGCAACGGGTCCTTGGCCGCGAACGGAATCGCCCCCTCGGAGATAAAGCACAACCCCAGCACCAGCGCCGCCTTGCCCGCCTCCCGCTCGGTCTGGGCGAACTTGCGCCGAGCGATGAAGGTCGCAATGCCCAGGCCAATGGGCGGCACCATCCCCGCCGCCATGGCCGCGGCCATCGGCGCATAACTCTGGGACGCCAGCAACCCCACCGAAAACGCATAGGCCGCCTTGTTGATCGGCCCGCCCAGGTCCACGCACATCATCGCCCCCAGCAACACCCCCAGCAGGATCGCGTTGGTGGTGCCCATGCTGTCGAGGAAATGGGTCAGGGCCCCGAGCATGCCGGCCACCGGCTTGCCCACCACGTAGATCATCACCAGGCCAGTGAACAGGCTGGCCAGCAACGGGATGATCAGGATCGGCTTCAGGGCTTCCAGCCCCTGGGGCAAGCGTATGTAGTGGTTGATCGCCTTGGCCGCGTACCCAGCCAGGAACCCGGCGACGATGCCGCCGATGAACCCCGCGCCCAGGGTGCTGGCCAGCAGGCCACCGATCATCCCCGGGGCCAGCCCCGGCCGGTCGGCAATGGAGTAGGCGATGTAGCCGGCCAGCAACGGCACCATCAGCTTGAACGCGGTATCACCACCGATCTGCATCAAGGCCGCGGCCAGGGTGCCCTCCTCCTTGTAGGCCGTGATGCCGAAGACGAACGACAGGGCGATCATCAAGCCGCCCGCCACCACCATCGGCAGCATGAACGAAACCCCGGTCAGCAGATGCTTGTAGACCCCGGCCTGGTCTGGCTTGGCCGGCGCCTGGGCGCCACTGGCCACGGACTCCGGCCGGCCTTCGGCCAGGGCCTTGTCCAGGGTCGCCTCGGCCTGCTTGAGCGCCACGCCGGTGCCGCAGCGATAGATGCGCTTGCCGGCAAAGCGTTCGGTGGCCACTTCGATGTCCGCCGCCAGCAGCACCACGTCGGCTTGCGCGATGGCCTCGGCGCTCAGCGGATTGCGCGCGCCCACCGAGCCCTGGGTTTCCACGTGCAGCTGGTAACCCAGGCGCTTGGCCGCCTGTTGCAAGGCCTCGGCGGCCATGAAGGTGTGGGCCACGCCGGTGGGGCAAGCGGTGATCGCCACCACCCGTGGCACCGACTGTTCGGCGCTGGGCGCGGGCTCGCCCGACTCTTGCGCGGCCATCAGCACCTGGGCGTCCTCGGCGCCCCGGCGCAGCAAGGCATCCACATCCTGCAGGGCCTGGGACGGGCTGCTGCGATAGACCCGCTTGCCGACGAAACGCGACAGATCCACAGGCCCACTGCTGACCAGCAGCACCCACTCGGCCGCCGCCAGGGTCGCGGCCGACAATTGGCGCTCGGGACGGGCCGGGTCGTGGACCTCGACGCTGGTGCTCCAGCCCTGGCGCTGGGCCGCGGCGTCCAGCAGGCGTGCGCAGAGCACACTGGTGACCATGCCATTGGGGCAGGCGGTAACGATGGCTAACTTCATGGGCACCTCTCTTATTGTTCTGCCAGGGGCTGCACGCGCACCCCCTGTTCCAGCCGGGCCAGTTGGGCCCGGTCGCCGATGCCGAAACCGATCTGGGTCACCGCCATGGCGGCGATGGCCGTGGCCGTGCGCAGGGCCTGGGCGGCGTCCTGGCCGACGAGCAGGCCGTGCAGCACCCCGGCCAGCAACGAGTCGCCGGCGCCCACGGTACTGACCACCGCGACCTTGGGTGGCAACGCCTGCAAGGCTTGGCCAGTGGCGAACCAGTGGACGCCGTCGGCGCCATGGGAGACCACCACATGCTCGACCCCCTGGGCCTGCAGCTGGCGCGCAGCGGCGGCTTGGTCCGCCGGCCGGCCCAGGGCATCGGCCAGTTCCTCGCCATTGGGCTTGACCAGCCAGGGCCCGGCCGCCAGCCCGGCACGCAAGGCGGCGCCGCTGGTGTCCAGGGCCAACTTCAGGCCCATGGCCTTCAGGCGCAGCAGCAGGGCCTGGAACCATTGCGGGCTCACGCCCTGGGGCAGGCTGCCGGCGACCACCACCGCGTCATGCCCGGGGGCGATCTGCTCCAGGCGCGCCAGCAGCGCTTGCTGGGCGACGGCGTCGACCCGCGGGCCCGGGCCGTTGACGTCGGTAACGCGCCCATCGGCCTCGGCCAGCTTGATGTTGCTGCGGGTTTCCCCCGGCACGCGAACGAAGGCATCGACGAACCCACGGCGGGCGAACAACTCATCGAAAGCCTGGGGATTGCCAGCGCCGAGAAAGCCGCTGACGGTCAGGCGATGGCCCAGGTCGGCCAGGACCTGGGCCACGTTCACCCCCTTGCCGGCGGCATGCACGTGCAGCGCCTGGCTACGGTTGACCTGCCCCACCTCCAGGTGGGCCAGGGGCACGGTCAGGTCCAGCGCCGGGTTGAGGGTCAGGGTGAGAATCTTCGCCATTACATGGCCTCCACTAAGGCGCGCACATCGTTGGCGCTGCCGACGGCCAGGGCCTGTTGAGCCAGGGTTCGGGTCTGGGCCAGGCTGAGTTCGCGAATGCGCGCCTTGACCTCGGCGATGCTGCGTCCGGAGACGCTCAGTTCATCCACGCCCAAGCCCACCAGCACCGGCACCGCCAGCGGGTCGGCCGCCAGCTCGCCACACACGCCGACCCACTTGCCCTGGGCATGGGCGGCGCGCACGGTGATGTCGATCAGTTGCAGCACCGCCGGGTGCAGGCCATCGGCCTGGGCCGAAAGGGTCGGATGGCCGCGATCGATGGCCAGGGTGTACTGGGTGAGGTCGTTGGTGCCGACGCTGAAGAAGTCCACTTCCTTGGCCAGCACCGGGGCCAGCAGGGCCGCCGAGGGCACCTCGATCATGATCCCCAGTTGCAGGTCGGCCACGGGAATTTCCCGGCGCAGGCGCTCGGTCATGTCCCGGGCCTGGCGC
>NZ_JBJJLO010000218.1:0-3281 GCF_046230915.1 Pseudomonas sp. KCJK8993 | reverse complement strand
GGCCTCTATATAGATAGAAGCCCAGTGCCAGGAGCTTAGTGCGACACCGCCCCACTGGCTCCCAAGCCAGTTTGCGAACGCACGAACTGCGGGAAGAACAGCGCCCGTTCATTGGCCGCCGCCGCCGACTTGTCGGTGATGGAGAAGAACCAGATACCGACGAAGGCGATGATCATCGAAAACAGCGCCGGGTACTCGTACGGATAGATCGGCTTCTCATGATGCAGGATCTGCACCCAGATGGTCGGGCCGATGATCATCAGCGCCACCGCACTTACCAGCCCCATCCAGCCACCGATCATGGCGCCACGGGTGGTGAGCTTCTTCCAGTACATGGAGAGCAGCAGCACCGGGAAGTTGCAGCTGGCTGCAATGGAGAACGCCAGGCCCACCATGAACGCGATGTTCTGGCTCTCGAACAAGATGCCCAGGCCGATAGCCAGCACGCCCAGGGTCACCGTGGTGATCTTGGATACGCGGATCTCGTCCTTCTCGTTGGCCTTGCCCTTCTTGATCACACTGGCATACAGATCGTGGGACACCGCCGAAGCACCGGCCAGGGTCAGGCCCGCCACCACCGCCAGGATAGTGGCGAAGGCCACCGCCGAGATGAAGCCCAGGAATACACTGCCGCCCACGGCATTGGCCAGATGTACCGCCGCCATGTTGTTACCGCCCAGCAAGGCGCCCGTGGCGTCCTTGAAGTCCGGATTGGTGCTCACCAGCAAGATCGCGCCAAAACCGATGATGAAGGTCAGGATGTAGAAGTAGCCGATGAAACCAGTGGCGTAGAGCACGCTCTTGCGAGCTTCCTTGGCGTCGCTCACGGTGAAGAAGCGCATCAGGATATGCGGCAGGCCGGCGGTACCGAACATCAGCGCCAGACCCAGGGAGAACGCCGAGATCGGATCCTTCACCAGGCCACCGGGGCTCATGATCGCCTCACCCTTGGGGTGGACCTTGATCGCTTCTGAGAACAGCACGTTGAAGTCGAAGCCCACGTGCTTCATCACCATCAACGCCATGAACGACGCACCGGAGAGCAGCAGCACGGCCTTGATGATCTGCACCCAGGTGGTGGCCAGCATGCCGCCAAACAGTACGTACAGGCACATCAGGATGCCCACCAGGATCACCGCCACGTGGTAGTCGAGGCCGAACAGCAGCTGGATCAGCTTGCCGGCACCCACCATCTGCGCAATCAGGTAGAACGCCACCACCACCAGCGAACCGCAGGCCGACAGGGTGCGGATCTGGGTTTGCCCGAGGCGATAGGACGCCACGTCGGCGAAGGTGTACTTGCCCAGGTTGCGCAAGCGCTCGGCGATCAGGAACAGGATGATCGGCCAGCCCACCAGAAAGCCGATGGAGTAGATCAGCCCGTCATAGCCCGACGTGAACACCAGGGCGGAAATCCCCAGGAAGGACGCCGCCGACATGTAGTCGCCGGCAATCGCCAAGCCATTCTGGAAGCCGGTGATCTTGCCACCCGCCGCGTAGTAGTCGGCAGCCGACTTGTTGCGCTTGGAAGCCCAATAAGTGATGCACAGGGTGGCACCGACGAACACCACGAACATCACGATCGCCGATACGTTCAGAGGTTGCTTGTGGACTTCTCCCGTCAGGGCGTCTGCGGCCCATAGAGCGGGAGCGAAGGTGGCCAGGCCGAGCGCTGCGAATAGACGGCGGATCATTGCTGAGCCTCCTTCAGGATCGCGTTGTTCAGCTCATCGAACTCACCGTTGGCGCGCCGCACATAGATGGCCGTCAGGATGAAGGCCGAGACAATCAAGCCGACACCGATGGGAATGCCCCAGGTGATGGATGATGAAGGACTGAGTTTGCTCCCCAGGATCTGGGGTCCATAGGCGATCAACAGGATGAAAGCCGAGTAAAGCCCAAGCATGATCGCCGAAAGAATCCAGGCGAACCGCTCCCGTTTGCTCACCAGCTCCTTGAAGCGCGGGCTGTTTTGAATCGAGAGGTAAATGCTGTCGTTCATTGTTTTTATCCTCGCAGCACAGATTTTAGGTGGAACGCAATCCACTCTATGCAGCTCTCAAACGCGTTCTAGACGACCTTAGTATTAGAACGACATTAACCCCCGCGCCAATGCTCCCCCGCAAAAAAACGGGGGCATCCGCGACGCCGTCGCGGATGCCCCCAAGCCCCTTGGAATAGACGCTGCGCTACTTACTTAGCGGTCCACTGCGCCACCCGCTCCGGGTGCTTGCCCACCCAATCCCTGGCCGCAGCATCAGGCTTGGCGCCCTCCTGGATGGCCAGCATCACTTCGCCGATTTCGTCTTTCGACGCCCACTGGAACTTCTTCAGGAACGCCGCCACCTCAGGCGCCTTCTTCTCCAGCTCCTTGCTGCCGATGCTGTTGACGGTCTCGGCGGCGCCATACACGCCCTTGGGATCCTCGAGGAAACGCAGTTTCCATTTGGCGAACATCCAGTGCGGCACCCAGCCGGTCACCGCGATGGATTCCTGTTTTTCCTCGGCGCGGGTCAGCTCGGCGATCATCGCCGCCCCGGAGCTGGCCTGCAGCTTGTAGTCCAGCCCATAGTCCTTGATCGCCTGGTCGGTCTTGAGCATCACCCCTGAGCCGGCATCGATCCCGACGATCTTGTTCTTGAAGCTGGCATCGCCCTTCAGGTCAGCGATGGACTTGGCCTTGACGTACTCCGGCACGATCAGGCCGATCTTGGCGTCCTTGAAGTTGGGGCCATAGTCCACCACCTTGTCCTTGTTCTTGGCCCAGTACTCGCCATGGGTCACCGGCAACCAGGCCGAGAGCATGGCGTCGAGCTTGCCGGTGGCCACGCCCTGCCACATGATCCCGGTCGCCACGGCCTGCAGCTTGACGTCATAACCGAGCTTCTTGATCACCTCCGCCGCCACGTGGGTCGTCGCCACGCTGTCGGACCAGCCGTCGACATAGCCGATGCTCAGGGTCTTGCTGTCAGCGCTGGCCAAGGTGGAGCTGATGGCAAGTACCATTGCGGCACCTGCGCCTAAGAGTCGTCGCATCTTCATCGTTACTTCCCCGAAAAGTGCAGTGCCAGGCGGCTGCCGGACACATCAACGTATGGTTATGGTGCTCGGCGCCTCCATCACGCCCGACCGCGAACACGTTCGATCATCAGCGGAGTACTGATGCCTGGATCATCAACCCGCCACCGGCGACGACCTGCTCTGACTGCGACCTCAAGGCAACAGCCAGCGACATCAGAAAGCCAGTAGCCCCCCTTGCGCCCCACGACGACAAGCCCGCG
>NZ_JBJJLO010000217.1:0-3317 GCF_046230915.1 Pseudomonas sp. KCJK8993 | reverse complement strand
TGTGCGGTGATGCGCAAGATGCTGCATATCGTGTTTGGCGTGCTGAAATCGGGCCATCCTTATGACCCGAAATTGGCGCTTGCCCGGTAACGGGCAAGACGGTATCTACACAAAGTGTGTCAGACGGAAGAGTCATCATATGGCGAAAGGTTGTGCCTGGGCTTCGACCTTGCTCTTGAGCTACCGGCCCGTCCCAAAAACAACACAAAAACATCTACCTGAGGGGCAAAAGCAGCCAGCTGTACCTTGCCTTTGCCTTTGCCTTGGCCTTGGCCTTGGCCTTGGCCTTGGCTTTGGCTTGTGATCTTGATCCACCCGCCCCGTTCCCAGAGGCCGAACGCAGGTCTTGCGCAGGGGGCAACTCGGCAGGGATGCCGAGTTAGCCGCACGGGGCCAGGGATGGCCCCTTGCGGCGGCCCCCGGAGCCAGACCGGAGTGAGGGTATGCCGAGCCTAGGCGAGGCACCGAATGGAGGGGCAAGCGTTTTTTGGTTCCTTTTTTTGGCGTTTGAAAAAAAGGGACTCGCCGTAAGGGCGAAACCATAAGCAGCCGTGACCGCAGCAACGGATATGTATCCCATCCAAAAAATGCAGCGCCAGAGCCGACACCATCGCGGGCAAGTCGGATCGCCGCCCGCTCGCTCCTACAGAGGCGTCCCACCCACTCAGATATGGCAACTGCTCAACCCATTCTTTTCCAGGTAACGCTGGTGCGCTTCATCCGCCAGGTCGAAGCGGCCCAGGGGCACGATCACCGTGGCCACAGGCTTACCCAAACGCCCCGACTCGTGCAGGGCCAACTTGGCCAACTGCGCCTGTTCCGCCTGCACGGTATGGGCATAGAAGATCGCCGAGCGGTACTTCACTCCGCCATGCTCGCCTTGGCGATCCACCGAGGTCGGATCATGCAGGCCCCAGAAGTGTTCGATCAGGCTCGAATACGCCAATATCCGCGGATCGAAATCCACCTGCACCACCTCGATCTGCACCGCCTCGTCGCCCGCCTCCACGGCATAACCCACCCGGGTATCCAGCACTCCCGGCAGTGCGCGGAACGCCGCTTCCGCGCCCCAGAAGCAGCCGGCGCCGAAGGTCGCCTGTTCCAGGCTATTCAGCGGCGCTCCGCTCATTGCGCCACCCCCACCTTCTCGCCGCTGGCGCCCAGCCAGCCGTCGACGATCTGCGGGTGCGCCGCCACCCAGGCCTTGGCCGCCTGCGCCGCCGGTTGCTGCTCTTTCTCGATCTTCAGAATCAGGTCGTTGAGCGCCTGCGGGTCAATGCTGAAGTTCTCCAGGAAGGCGGCGATCCGTGGTGCGCGTTTTTGCAGGGCGGTGGACGCCAGCACATACACCCGGGCATCGGGGTAGGCACAGGTGATCTTGCTCTGGGCCAGCCAGTCGGCGCTCACCGTCGGGCTGATGAATTTCCAGCAGCCGTCGGCCTTGTACAGCGGGTCGCCCTTCTTGTTGTCCTGGGCGTAGCCGTCGAACGCCGGTTCTTCCAGGCGCCGAAGGTCGAAGGCGGAGAAGATCCAGTCCGGGGTGTAGGCGTAGAACACCACGCCGCGCTGGGCCTTGTAGGCGCTGGCGAGCTTGGCGTAGGTCACCGCGGCTTCGGTGGACACCGATTCGAATTTATCGGCGAAACCGAAATCCTTGGCCTTGACCTGGCCGATATAGGTCGACTCCCAGCCCGCCGGGCCCACCAGCAACTGCGCCTTGCCGCCGCCCAGGGGCTCGAAGAGCTTCGCCACCTCGGGTTTCTGCAGGTCGTAGACCGACTTCACCCCGTACTTGTCTTGCAGGTAACCGGGGATATAGAAGCCCTGCACCCCGAGGTACGGCTGCTTGTTCGGCACCAGGGAACGGCTGCCGCCGCTGACGTACTTGGCCCAGGCGGCAGACTGATTGGGCAGCCAGATATCGGTCAGCACGTCCACCGAGCCGTCGCCCTTGGCCGCGGCGGCGAACAGCACCGGTATATCGCCGGCCAGATAAGACACATCGCCGTCGAGGCGGGTCTTGATCACCTCGCCGAGGATGTTCTGGATGGCGATGGCGCCGGTCCAGTTCTGCTCGCCGATGACGATCTTGTCCTTGGCCAGGGCTGGCAGGGCAAGCCCCAGTGCCAGGGTGGCGGCGCCGAGGGTACGGAAAAGGGAATGACTCAAGGAACACCTCACTTGTGCTGGAAGGCGCGATCCCGCTGGCGCAGGGTCGCTTGAATGATGCGGTCGGGAATCAGCGCGCAGAACACGATGGCCGCGCCGGCCAACATGCCCTCGCCGCCCTTGATGTTGCGCAGCGCGGTCATCACGTCGTAGCCCAGGCCGCCGGCGCCGATCAGCGCCGCGACCACCACCATCGACAGGCTCATCACCAGGGTCTGGTTGATCCCCAGCAGCAGCGAGCCGGCAGCCAGGGGCAGCTCGACCTTGGTCAGGATCTGCCACGGCGTGGCGCCATGGGCCAGGGCCGCTTCGACGGCGGTCCGGGGCACTTCCTGGATGCCCAGGGCGGTGAGACGGATCATCGGCGCCAGGGCGAAGATCACCGTGGCGATCACCGCCGGGGTCTTGCCCACCGAGAAGAACGCCACCGCCGGAATCAGGTACACGAAGGTCGGCAGGGTCTGCATCACGTCCAGCAACGGCGTGATCAGGCGCCGGGCCAGGGTGCGCTTGGCCAGGAGGATGCCGGCGGGCACGCCGATCAGCAGCGACAGCAGCACCGAAGAACCCACGAGGGCCAGGGTGGCGATGGTGCGTTCCCAGAAACCGAACAGGCCGATATAGAGCAAGGCCGCCGCGCTGGTCAGGGCCAGGGCCGCGCCGGCCGAGCGCCAGGCCAGCAGCACCGGCCAGGGCAGCCAGCCGAGCAGGCTTTCGGTGCTTTCGATCACCGTGCGTACGGCGACTATCACGCCGACGAAGGTGCTTTCGAAGGTGACCTGGGACCAACCGATCAACTGGTCGATGGCCGCCGCGGTACTCAGCAGGGCCTGGCGGTCGGCGGGAAATTGCAGCCAGGGCCCGCTGGCGTCGACCGCCAGCACGCGCCACAGCACCAGGCCCTGGCACAGCAGCAACACCAGCCACGGCAGGCGCCAGTCGGAGCGCCCCTGGCGGCTCGGACGGCGGGCCAGGGTCACGCTGAGCAGGCGGCTGAGCAGCAGGCCGAGCAGCGCCAGCCCGGCCCAGCCCAGGCCGGCGGGTGCCAGCCACCTGCCCCAGGGGGCGGCCGCCCGGCCCAGCAGCCACGCCCGCCAGAAGGCAAAACCCGGACGCACCGCCGCCGGCGCGACCGGGGCGTGCGCCGC
>NZ_JBJJLO010000216.1:0-3342 GCF_046230915.1 Pseudomonas sp. KCJK8993 | reverse complement strand
AGATGTGTATAACAGGCAGCCCCTGTAGCGAGGGAGCTTGCTCCTGCTGGGTTGCGCAGCAACCACAACCGGCTCAAGCCGCTTGGCCTGTCCCCTGTAGCCGCTGTAGCCGCTGTCGAGCGCAGCGAGGCTGCGTACGAGGACGCAGTCCTCGCCAAACCTGCCGATGCTTTTCACCTGGCTGCATACGGTTCTGCGTACATATCCATTGCTGCGGTCACGGCCACTATCGGTTCCGCTCTTACAGCGGGTCACTTTGGAACAGCCGGAATGCCGGCCCAGCCCAAAGTAACCAAAGGGCTCTTGCCCCCGCATTCGGCGCCTCGCCTAGGCTCGGCGTTCCCTCACTCCGGCATTGCTCCGGGGGCCCGCCGCCACAGGCCATCCATGGCCTGACGGCGGCTAGCTCGGCATCCATGCCGAGCTGCCCCCTACGCAACGCCTGCGCTCGGCCTCCTGAAGGGGCAGGTGGATCAAGATCAAAAGCCAAATCCAAAGCCAGATCAACGCGAGATCAAAGGCCGAAGCAAGGCCAAGCGCGTTTTACGCGCTTGTTGAGTGGCGCTCAGCTCTCCAGCGCCGTGCGCCACTGAATCACCTCCAGCACCGCGCAACCCTCCCGGGTGAGCAGATGCACCCCTCGGGTGACGCGCGTCAGGTCGCAGTCGGCAATATCTTTCAGGTTAAGCGTGGACAGCGTGTCCATCAGATCCCGCACCACAGTGAAACGATGGGCCGCACTGCTGGCGAGATCGCTTAGAGAGGCTTGGGTGTCGAGGTAGAAAACAGCTTGATTGGTGTCGTGGGTGTCGACGGGGGAGAAGCGGGAAATCGATTGATCGTCCATGGTCGTTACTCGTTGTAGAGCTTCCACCATCTGCGGCCAAGCAAATTGAGGGTGGCAGCTGTGTGAGGGTTGGCCGACCGGTAACAACGACACCGGCACACCCGAAGGTGTCCCGCACACAGCCGCCATAACACAGAATCGCAGGCACAAAAAAAGCGTCTGCAATGGTGTTTTGGACGCTGATGCGTCGTTGTAATTCGACCGGCCAAGGTCGTTCGCGGATTTTGCCGCGAAGGGCGAACTATAGGGCGCGCGAGTGAGAGGTGCAACCGTGTGTTGGCGGGGATGTTTGAGGCGGTGTGTCATGGCGATAGCAGTGGTCATCGCAGGCATGTGATGAGGTTTTAATCACCCTCATGTTTTAAACCTCTACATGCCAGAAGTCTGTAGCCACCGTCGAAAACCAGCCACTAGCTGTCGTTGGTGACAGGCTGGTTTCGGCCAAAAGCTGCCGTTAGGAATGGCGCCTAACGATTCAAAGGAGCAGAGATGCCTTTTACTCAGCGCTGCCTGCTAGCCGCCGCGTTCATTGTTGAAGAGAATAAGCAGATCCAATTTTTTATAGATCGTAGTACTTCATCAATTGGTACTATTTTGTTGCCCCTAGATCCAGAAAAGTCTTTGCCTCATGCTTCGGATTAAAGTTCACGGGTAAATTATTTTCACTATTCATGAATTTTTACAAGCTCTTCGAATTATTCATTATTTTTCATTAGATAAGGCAGAGGCCTTCGTCTCAGCGAGTTCGCGATGCTCATCCAGAACAGCACTATAAAGCAACGCTGTCCGATATTAGCTCGAGGAGCGGAGCACCTTTGTCTCGTTTGCTGCAAGGGTGCTCACGCTTTATGTCCTCAGTCGAGGATCAGACCATAATCTCCGCGTAACTCTTTATCGACCAAATGAAACCTGTCTAACGCCAGACGTTTCCAATGTGTTTCTTTAATGTGCTCAAGCAGTATTATCTGGAACCCACCCTCTTCGTCCATCTGCTTGACAAAAGAATTCATCTCAATTAAAGCGGCATCAAGACTGATAATGTCATCAGTTGGTTCTCCCTCATTTGAAAAGTAAGGGGTGCTAGGCTGATCCAAAACCATGAATGAAGGCATCCACGTCACTTTGTGTCGCTTAGCAACTTGGTGGATCGCAAAAAAATAAGCCAAGTGAAGATATAGGTAGTTAGATGCACTGCCAATATCAGGCATTTTTTCTACAGAAGACAAATCCTCGGAAAATAAATGAATCAAGCGCTCTTTCTCACTAAACCGAGCGGTAAAGTTATCGTAACCCTTGAGCTTCAGCCTCTTGAGTTTATCATTGATAAACTCATTAAGCTTTTGCTCTGCCAACTCCACCTTTAGATTATCTTCCTCAATCACACTTTTTAGCTGATCGACCTTGGTCTGAAACTCCTCAGGATCGTATGAAAACGTATGATTGTCTGAGTCACTGAAAAGCTGGATTTTTGTGTCAAGCCTTCCGATATATTTGTAATATTCTTTAGGGCTGGAGCGAGATTTCTGGTTTTTTTGTAACGCAGCTAGCTTTTCTTCTAAAGTGTTAATTTCTTTAGTGTTTTCTGATATTAAATCTTTTACCTCCGCCAAAAATGGAGCCTGGTTCTTGGTTTTAAGTGCGGCACGCAGGCGGCTAAGTTCTGTCTGAAGATGATGAATGAGGCTATTGGCCAATTCTGATGGGAAGATCAGTTCTGGGTGTTCGTTAAAGAACTCGACTGGACGCAATGCATACTCTGACTGCTTGGAAGAATTGGAGAACTCAAGTTTCTTATCAGCAAAGGCCTCATATTTTTTATTTTTAGAGCGAAGCGAAAATATTTTCTTTTCAAGCGCCTCCGTCTCGCCCTTCCCAGGCAACGTAATATCTGAGTCGATTACCACCTCTTTCAGTTTCCTCAAAAGCGCATCGACGTCGGTGGGAACATCCTCAATTATGCCAAGAGCAGCTGCCTCCCGACCCAGACCTTGTAAGTCGTCGGCGAACGCTAGTTTATTTTTTTCAAAGATTTCTCTTTTGCGTTCAATTGCTACCTGCTTCTGCTCGAGATCAAGCAACTTTGTTTTTGCGGTCGAGGTTTTGGCGTTTTCAACTCCTAGCGCCATTCGAAAAGTTCGCTCAATAGACTCTTGGTATCGCCCGTCAGCTGGCCGAATATACAGATACTCAGGTGCAATAATTGCGTTCTGATCTTGATAGCTATGAGGAAGGAAACTTCGAAAGGAAACTTTAGAGCCGGTACGAATGTGCCGGCCGCCATATGGAATTTTCAGCTCGGAGTCGATACCAAACGCATCGTTGAGAATCTTCTTAAGGTTGTCGATTTTGATATTAAAGTGTGGCAATTCTGGAATAATACCATCCTCAGAGAAAAAAGCTTGAGAGGTTTCCGTATTTTCTTCAGAAGGGCGTCCAATCAAAATTTCACGACCGTGAATATTAATCCTGAGTCCATACCAAGTAACTTTGGAGTC
>NZ_JBJJLO010000215.1:0-3407 GCF_046230915.1 Pseudomonas sp. KCJK8993 | reverse complement strand
TCGGCCTTGGGCCCGGCGATCACGCTCTGCAAGGGGGCGTTGTGAATCGCCAGGTCGACACCATCGGCCTGTTGCGCCTGCAAAAGCTCCACCAGCGCGTGGCGCCGCAGGTTCATGATCGCGGCCATGCCCCCCTCCCCGCCACTGACCTGGCTCATCAGCTCGGCGCGGCGCTGGACCAGGCGCAGGCCCGATGCGAAATCGAAGCACTGCGCGGCCAGCAGGGCGTTGAACTCACCCAGGCTGTGACCGGCGAAACCATCCGCCTGGGCGCCATCGCGCAACCGCTGGAAATAGGCCAGGGCGTTGACCACATAGATCGCCGGCTGGGTGTAGCGGGTCTGGTCCAGCAGGCCATCCGGGTCATCGAGGCACAGGGCCTTGATCGAATAATCGAGTATGTCGCTGGCCGCTTCGGTCAGCTCGGGGAACTCATCGAACAGCTGGCCACCCATGCCGCGCTGCTGCGAACCCTGGCCGGGAAAGATGAACACCTTCATTGGCACCTCCATTGTGCATTGCCCCTGGCGGCGCGCCAGACCTGGCGCGCCCTGCCCGGTCCATCCGTGCTACACCGCCCGCGCCTGGAGCCGGGTGTGGATCAGGTCCGCCAGTTCGCCGATATTGCCCGGGCCGAACAGCTCCACCCGCGGAATGCTCAGGGACAGCGACTCCAGCACCAGCATCACGATTTCCGCGCGATCCACCGAGTTCGCACCCAGGTCACGCAAGCGGTCGCCCCGGGTGAACGCATGGCTGGCAAGGGTAGGAATCACTTGCCGGACGTGACGGACGATCAATTCGAATACCTGTTCTCTGGTCATGCTTGTGCCTCGCTATTGAAGGAATATCGCACCGGGCAATGGTTAATCAGTTGCCGAACAGTGCCTTGATGCGCTCTCGCACCTCGGGGTGATGGAAGGTTTGCTCGTGCATCTGCACCTCGCGGGCCGTGACCGCGGGCAACTGCGCACGCAGGCCAGAGGTCAGGTGCGCCTTGAGGGTCACCAATGAATGCCGGGGTTTCTCGGCCAATTGCGTCGCCAGTTCATGGGCGTGGGCCAGCACGTTCGCCCGTGGCAACACCGGGAACGGGATGCCGCGGCCGGCCAGCTCGTCGCCGCGATAGTTCTCGGCAGTCATCAGCAGTTCCTGAGCCAGCGCCAGGCCGAGCTTCTCCTGCAGCACCAGGGTCGCGCCGAACCCCGGGGTGAAGCCATAGCGCATGAAGTTCGCCGCATATACGCTCTCGCGACTGAGCACCGCCAGGTCGGCGAACAGGCCGAACACCAGCCCGCCACCAATCGCATGCCCCTGCATGGCCGCCACTACCGGGATCTCGCAGGTCAGCGGCAATTCGTAGATCGGGTAGTCGGTGAACTGGCCGCGCCCGTCGGCCAGCTCGAGCAGCATTTCCTGGGTGCCGCCGGTGCAGAAGTAGGTGTCGTAGCCGGTCAGGACCACCACCTTCCACGCCGGATTGCTACGCACCGTTTCGAAGGTGCGGATCAGTGCCTGGGCCAGGCCAGTGGAGAATCCGTTCTTGTGGACGCGATCGGTCATGGTGACCTGCACGATCGCTGGCGTTACCTGTTCGAGCTGTACCAGATCGTCGCTCATATCAAACCTGCTCCCACGGGAACGCGCCCGTCTCGACGTAACGCACGATGTTCGAAAGGTTTTGCGGATCGCTGAACACCTGCCGGTTGGCCGCCAGCGCGGCGTCGCGATCGAGTCGTGGCGAGCCAGAGAGGGACGCGCGAAATTGCTTGTAGCGCGCCACTCCCGGCCGGGACAGGCGCCGCAAGCGCAACAGGTGCTTGCGCAGCAGGTTGTCGCCATCGGCCTCGCAGGCATCCACCAGCCCCCAGGACAGGGCCTGGTCGACGCCTATCGCGCTGGTCATCAAGGTCATGTAGTGGGCGCGCTGCGGGCCGATGCGGCGCTCCAGGAACGGCAATACGCAGGCCGGCATCAGCCCGAACAGCAACTCCGAAAGGCTGAAGGAGGCGCTCTGGTCGGCGATCACGATATCGCTGGCGGCGACGAACCCGACGCCGCCGGCATTGACCTTGCCGCGCACGTAGGACAGCACCACGAACGGCCCGGTCGCCAGGCGCAGCCAGAGGTCATAGAGGGTGGCCGGATCGAGCACGCTGGAACTGACCTGGGGGTCGTTGGCCAACTTGCGCACCAGCGCGAAGTCCATGCCGAAGCAGAAAACCTGCGGCAGTCCTTCGAGCACCAGTACCGTCACGCGCTCATCCAGCCGTTCCAGCAGGTCGGCCAGCTCGGCGACCAGGCGATCGTCGATGGTGTTGTTGGCCTCGGGCCGATACAGCTGCACGAAGCAGATGTTGTCTTCGTGGCGCACACGCAGGGTGTGGTATCCGGTTTCGATCATGGTAACCCTCGCTGCGGTTTGACTCCCCCACACAAACTTCCAAAACTTCAAACAAAGGAAGTCACATGAAGATAAACCTCGTTATTTACTTTCCCCGTTTATGGGGACACAGCTAAAAGCTTTTCCGCACATTCAATGCAAATACTCATCGTACTAAGTCAATCGCCCATTTTCCTCCAAGTACTCCTCAACAATCGCACACGCAAAAAAACCCCCATACCCGAACGAATTGACTAAGGCTCTTCGGGGGTATTCGTACTCAACTCCTCCCACAAGCCTCACCGGACGTTTCCATTCAGCGAGTTCATGCTTTAGATAAAAGGCTGAATCTTCAAGGTTTATCTCACGATCAACAGGAAGTGCTTTTATCATAGGTGATATTTTCTTGTTTTTTATCTGCAGTATTACCTTGATTAATTGAGATATCCCGGATGCAGCAGCAAGATGACCGATATTGGGCTTTACGGACCCCACCGCACAAAATCCTTTAGCCGAAGTCAAATTAGAGAATGCCTTAAGGGTAGCTTCAAGCTCAAGTACGTCACCAATTGGAAGGCCTGGAGCAGCGCAATCCAAGTAACTAATAGACTGGGGATCCACGCGTGCACGCATAATGGCCCCTTCAACCAAACTAGTTACTTTCTCAAAGTCTAGGGAGATGAGCAGGTCATCACTGCTATTCACATTATGATTACCGATAAAACCATGATTGGTCGTACGAATGACTGCCAGTATTGGATCTTGATTTTCCACAGCTTTGGAGAGCGGCCTCAAGACAACCGCTCCGGCCCCTTCTCCTAATATAATTCCACTTCTTTCCTGAGCATAACTTCGATAAGTTGGATCATTAGCCAATATTCCTGCTTGGCTTCCAAAGACAAAATGGTCCTTGTTGAGCATCATGCCTGCCGCGGCTATTGCAGTCTCGCAATCACCTGCACGCAGCCCAGCGCAAGCCAGATGCAGAGCACTGATCGCAGAGGCACTATGCAGATCTAGCACT
>NZ_JBJJLO010000214.1:0-3427 GCF_046230915.1 Pseudomonas sp. KCJK8993 | reverse complement strand
CTAGTCAAGAATTCAGGATCTATCAATGAAACACCTTCCTCTGCTGGCGAGCCTGCTGGGCTGCCTGTGTGCCAATGCCTGGGGCGCGCAGCGCGTTGAACTGGCCCCCACCACCATCGGCGCCGACGAAACCGAGGCCGAGCCCGGCCTGTCCCTGGACCAATCCAGCGGCATGGCCTCGCGCCTGGGCCTGAGCCTGCGCGAAACCCCCGCCTCGGTGGCGGTGAGCAGCCACCAGGACATCGAACGCCGGGGCGATCGTACCTTCCAGGACGCCGCCAATGCCCTGCCCGGGGTCAATGCCAGCGCTCCTCCGGGGTTCGGCGGCTTCGTTTCCTACCGTGGCTTCACCAGTGGCCAGATCACCCAGATGTTCAATGGCATCAATGTCGCCACTGGCCTGGCCCGCCCTGTGGACGCCTGGATCTACGACCGGGTGGAACTGGTGGGCGGCCCGTCGTCGCTGATCAATGGCGCAGGCTCCGTGGGCGGCTCGCTGAACTACGTGACCAAGCTGGCCGAACGCCGCGAACGGGCCGCCGAGGGCCTGCTCGGCTACGGCAGCTTCGACACCACCCAGGTCGCCTTCGGGGTCAACCATGCCCTGAGCCCGGCCAGCGCCGATGTGCAGCACTTCGCGCGGTTGGATGTCAGCCACAACACCAGCAACGGCTATATCGACCGCCAGGAGCGCGACGCCTGGAGCCTGGCGTTCTCCCTGCTCAGCGACCTGACCCCGGACCTGTCCCACACCCTGGCCGTGGAGTATCAGGACGAGCACGAGGACAGCCCCTACTGGGGCACGCCAGTGCTCAACCCCAAGGCCGGCGACCTGAAGATCGACAAGCACAACCGCTTCAACAACTACAACGTCGCCGATGGCCTGTACGAGCAGCGCACTGTCTGGCTGCGCTCGATCCTCGACTACCGGATCAACGACAGCACCAGCCTGCGCAATACCCTCTACCACCTGGACAGCCAGCGCGACTACCGCAACCTGGAGACCTACCAGTACAGCCCCGACAACCGGCTGGTGAACCGCTCCACCGCCTACCTGGTGCGACACCAGGGCAACCAGGTGGGCAACCAGTTCGAGCTGCGCCACGAAGACCAGTTGTTGGGCCTCGACACCACCTGGGCCGCCGGTTTCGAGTACAAGGTCAACAGCACCACCAATTCGCCGAACAACGTACCGGCACGCAACAGCGTCGACCCGGGCAGTTACCGGCCCGGGCACTTCTATGAACTGGAGGGAACCCGCCAGGGCTGGGTCAAGGACAAGACCAACCAGGTCACCACCCGCGCGCTGTTCGTCGAGAATCGCCTGGCCCTGACCGACGAACTGTCGCTGCTCAGCGGCCTGCGTTACGACGCCATCGACCTGGATGTGACCAACCACCGCGCCATCACCGCCAGCAACCCACGCCACTTCAAGCGCAGCTGGGAGCCGGTCACCGGGCGCCTGGGCCTGACCTGGCAGTTCCTGCCCAGCGCCAACGTCTATGTGCAATACAGCACCGCCGCCGAACAGCCCAGCGGCACCCAGAACTTCGACGTATCCACCGGCAAGCAGTGGGAGGTGGGGAGCAAGTTCGACTACCTGGACGGTCGTGGCTCGGCGACCGTGGCGGCCTACCGCATCGAACGCAAGGACTTCGCCGTGACCGATCCGCAGGACCCGGCCAACAGCATTCCGGTGGGCCAGCAGACCTCGAAGGGCATCGAGCTGGCCAGTTCGCTGCGCATCACCCCGCGACTGCTGGCCCAGGGCAACGTCGCCTGGGTGGATGCCGAGTACGATGCGTTCAACGAGAAACTCGCCAACGGCACGGTGGTCTCGCGCAAGGGCAATACCCCCACCAACGTGCCTTCGCGGCTGGCCAACCTGTGGCTGACCTACGACCTGGCGAGCAATTGGCAAGCCGGCGTCGATGCACGCTACGTGGCCTCGGTCTATGCCGATAACGCCAACACCCTGACCATGCCGGCCTACACCCTGTATGGCAGCTTCCTGCGCTACCAGCTCGACAGCCACACCAGCATCACCGGGCGGGTACGCAACCTGACCAACGAAACCTACGGCCAGTTCGCCCACGTGTCCCCGGCCTACTACCTGGGTGCGCCGCGCACCTTCGAAATGGCGGTGCAAACCCGCTTCTGAAACGCCTCTGCAAGGCGGTGGCCCGAATGCCTTTGCCAAGGGTTCGGGTACACCCAGGCCTGGGCGATTGCGCCTGGTTCGTCAACGATTGGAGGAACTTGCAAGCCGGACCATGCTGCACCGCACCCGCGTCCGGGGCTGGCCGATGGAACGAGCGGGTTGTGCTAGGGCGCGGATAGCACGGTTGTCACGGGCCTTCCGGCTCCTGCAGGCGTTGCAGCTCGCGCCGCACCATGCTGGCGTAGGCCGCCGGGCGCAAGCTATAGATCTGTCCGGCTACCCAGTTCAACCAAGCGCCCTGGAGGGCGGGCTTCTGTGCGAACAGGCGCTGGGCCTCGCTGCGCGCATCGGCCAGATGCTGCTGGTGGAATTCGGCGCGGTTCTGGCTCGTCACTCGCTGGCCTTGAAGCTGATCAGTTCGCCCTTGCGCCATTTGGCGGCCTTGGCGGATACGGCCTTGAGGGTCTTGGTCAGGCCTTCCTGCAATTGTTCGTTGGCGGCAAAGACCATCACCACCGATTGCCCTTCCCTGAACACGATCCCCTGCCCCAGGGGGCTGGCGACGAAGGCGTAGTCGCCCAGGCCATAGACCGTCAGCTTGATATCGCGAAAGCGGATTTCCATCTTGCCGCCTTCGCGGCTGGGCAATACCGCGGCGCGAAAATGGTCGCCTACTTTCAGTTCCAGGCGGGGTTTGTCGTCCACCACCAGGGCCGTCTCGGTATCGAGTTCGGCGACATAGATGCCTTCGGCGGATTGTTCGGTGACATAGACAAAACGAGATTGAAACTGCTTGACCAGCTTTGCGCGCAAATCACCCAAGACAAACAACGCATGCATTTCAAGATTACTTACTGCCAAGGAAAGGCCCCCGATACTCAAGATGATGCTGTCCTTAAAAAAACGGACAGCACAAAAAACGCCATGACGGCGTACTCACTCCAATCACTCAATCAGAAATTCACGCAGGTGAACCTGCTACTCCGGCGGCGCTGGGCAAGGGGCATTCCACCATTGCATAGGCACATGTCGAAGGCTGGAGAATAGGCTCTGAACCCGAAAACGTGGCGACGCGCAATTAAGGAACGAGTGCTGGAACAGGCCTGCTAGCCGGAAACACCCTGATCAATTCCCGGAATCGACAGCCACTTCGGGTGGCAGGCGCAATTCTAGAGCAACTTTGTGTATTTCGACTATGCAAAGCGCAAGTCCGTCGCCCATGCCCCACCTCAAGCAAAGACCAGCAGCGTAATCCTGTCGGTAACG
>NZ_JBJJLO010000213.1:0-3450 GCF_046230915.1 Pseudomonas sp. KCJK8993 | reverse complement strand
GGTAGTCGCGCTCGGTGGCGTTCCACTGATGAACGATGCGCTGGCGCTCTTCAGCCTCCAGCAGGGCCAGGTCCTGGATCGGCAAAGTCGGATCGGCCACGGCCGAGCGCAGCAGGTTCTGCCAGTGGCGCGCCAGGCGCTCCATGCTCGCGTGGGTGAACAGGTCGGTGGCGTAGGTCAGGGAGGCCCAGATACCCTCGGCGGTTTCCTGGGTGTCCAGGCTCAGGTCGAACTGGGCGCTCTGGTTGTCCCACTCCAGGCTGGCCACTCGCAGGCCGGGCAACTGCGTCTCGCCCGCGTCGGCCTGGGCACTGGCCTGGTGGTTGAACATCACTTGGAACAGCGGGTTGTGGCTCAGGCTGCGCTCCGGCTGCAGTGCCTCGACCAACTGCTCGAACGGCAGGTCCTGATGGGCCTGGGCTTCCAGCGCGCGGCGCTTGGCCTGCTGCAGGAGCTGCACAAACGTCAGCTGCCCGTCGATGTCGGCCTTGAGCACCTGGGTATTGACGAAGAAACCGATCAGGCGCTCGACTTCCACCCGGTTGCGGTTGGCGATCGGCACCCCGACGCGGATGTCCTGCTGGCCGCTGTGGCGATGCAACAAGGCCTGGAACGAGGCCAACAGCACCATGAACAGGGTCACGCCCTCACGCTGGGCCAACCCCTTGAGTGCCGCTACCAGCCCTTGTTCCAGGGCCACATCCAGGCGTGCGCCACGGTAGCTCTGTTGTGCCGGGCGAGGATGATCGAATGGCAACTCCAGCACCGGCTGGACACCGCCGAGCAGTGCCAGCCAGTACTCCAGCTGCCGCGCCTTCTCCCCTGACTCCATCCAGCTGCGTTGCCACAGGGCGTAATCGGCATACTGGATCGCCAGGGCCGGCAACGCGCACTCCTGCCCCTGGCTGTAGGCGGCGTACAACTGCATCAGTTCCTGGACCATGACCTGCATCGACCAGCCATCGGACACGATGTGGTGCTGCACCAGCACCAGCACGTGCTCTTCTTCACCCAGGCGCAGCAGACTGGCCCGCAGCAATGGGCCTTGCAGCAGGTCGAAAGGCCGGGCCATTTCTTCCTCTACCCGTTCCTTGAGGCGGGCTTCGTCGATCGGCTCCAGGATGATCTCGATCGAAGCCTGGGCCAGCACCTGCTGGGTCATGCGATCGTCTTGCAGGTGCAGGCGGGTGCGCAGGCTTTCGTGACGCGCGACCAGGCTATCGAAGCTGCGCTGCAAGGCCGCGATGTCCAGGCGTCCGCTCAGGCGCAATGCGCCGGGCACATGATAGGCGGCACTGGCGGGCTCCAACTGCCAGAGAAACCACTGGCGCTCCTGGGCATAAGACAGCGGCAGGTTGTCGTTGCTTTCGCGAACGGAGGCGATGGGCAGTTGGGCGAAGCTCATGCCACGGCTTTGCAGGCGCTGGTAGAACTGCTTGCGCTGCTCCAGAGGCAGTCGAAGAAAGCGCGATACCAGATCGATGTTTGGGTTGGAAAGCATGGTTCAAATCGCCTCTAGTTCGCTCAAGAATTCACGAAGATCATCAAAATCAGCCGCACTGCCAGCGCGACAAGCGCTGGCGGCCTCGACATAGGCCCGCAAGGATTCGGTCTGGAACACTTCCACCAGTGGTACTTCCAGGCCCAGCTCGGCCTGGACCCTGGAGGTGATCTGGATCGCCAGCAGGGAATGGCCGCCCACTTCGAAGAAGTTGTCGTTGAGCCCTACCCGCGGCAGGCGCAGGACCTCCGCCCAGATCGCCGCGATCTGTTGCTCCAGTTCGCTCTGCGGGGCCACGTAGGCCTGCTGCATCTGGCTGGCGTCCGGTTGTGGCAGGCCCTTGCGGTCCAGCTTGCCGTTGGGGGTCAAGGGCATCTGCGCCAGGAACATCAGGTGGGTGGGCACCATGTAGTCCGGCATGCGCGCCTTGAGGGCACGGCGCACGGCGTCCCGGGCACTGGCCTGGGCATTGGCATCGTCGACCAGGGCTGGATCGAACATCACCAGGTAACCCACCAGTTGCTTGCCGGTCGGCCCGTCCTGGGCCACCACCACCGCCTCCCGCACGGCCTCCTGCTCACGCAGGCGCGCCTCGATCTCGCCCAGTTCGATACGGAAGCCGCGGATCTTCACCTGGTGGTCGACCCGACCCAGGTAGTCCACTACCCCATCGGGACGGCCACGGGTCAGGTCGCCACTGCGGTACACCCGGCTGCCCGGCGCGCCGAACGGATCGGGCACGAAGCGTTCGGCCGTCAGTGCCGGACGCTCCAGGTAACCCCGGGCCACGCCCTCGCCGCCCAGGTACAACTCACCTGCCACGCCGATCGGTTGCAGGTTCAGCTCGGCGTCCAGCACATAACCGCTGCGGTTGCCCAGCAGCGTGCCGATCGGGGCGTAGGCCGCGCCGCATGGATCGTCCTTGCTCGCCTTCCACAGTAGCGGCGTGACCACGGTTTCGGTGGGGCCATAGCCGTTGAACAGGTAGGTCGGACGCAGTGCCCGCCAGGCCAGGTCGTAGCTGGCCTGGGCCACCGCATCACCACCGAAGCAGTACACCCGCACCGCCGGTGGGTTGCCGTCGCGCTCGGCGTGTTCGGCCAGCTGTTGCAGGTACACCGGTGGGAACACCCCCACGGTCACGCCGTGGCGATGCATCTGGGCGTAGGTCTGCTCCGGCAGCCACAGGTTGTCGTCGCGGATCAGTACCCGGGCACCGTTGATCAGCGGGTGCATCCAGCCTTCATGGGAGCCGTCGAAGGCGAACGACATGAAGTGCAGTTCGCAATCGGCCGCGGTCATTTCGTAGCGCTCGCCGGTGGCGATGATGTGCGCCACCAACGGCCCGTGGGCCACCGCCACGCCCTTGGGCAGGCCGGTGGAGCCGGAGGTGTAGATCACATACGCCAGGTTGTCGCCGTCCAGTGTCACGTGCGGGGCACTGTCGTCGGCGCCACTCCACTGCTCGGTACGGTCCACCGCCAGGCTCTCCAGGCCTTCTGGCACCGGCAGGCGCTGTTGCACTGCCGAGTGGGTCAGCAGCAGCCGGGCGCGGCTGTCCTGCATCATGTACAGCAGCCGGTCCTCGGGGTATTCCACGTCCAGCGGCACGTACACGCCACCGGATTTCAGCACCGCCAGGAACGCCACCATGATCTCCGCACTGCGCGGCATGGCGATCGCCACCCGCACTTCCGGGCCCACGCCACGGGCGATCAGGGCCCGGGCCAGGCGGTTGGCGCTGCGCTCCAGCTCGCCGTAGGTCAGCTGTTGCTCACCGAAGATCACCGCTACCGCCTCGGGGGTTTCCCGGGCACGGTCGGCCACCAGCTCGTGCACCAGGCGCGTGGCCGGGAAGCCCGAATCGGTCCGATCCCAGAGCTGGATGATCTGCCGCTGCTCCGCTTCGTCCAGCAGGTTCAACTGGCCGATGGCTTGTTGCTGGTCGG
>NZ_JBJJLO010000212.1:0-3452 GCF_046230915.1 Pseudomonas sp. KCJK8993 | reverse complement strand
GGCAGGGCGGAGGGGGACCCGGGGCGGGGGCGCTTGACCGGGTGGTTTGGCGGCGTGTTGCGGGGGAGCGGCGGGCAGCTGAGCGAGGACCCCCGCCTCGGGGTCTTCACCGGCTACAGCGACAGCTCGCTGAGCATGGGCGATGACCGTCACTCTTCGGCCAGTGTCGACAGCTACCACCTGGGTGCCTATGCCGGCAAGGAGCTGGAGCAACTGCGCCTGAGCCTGGGTGGCAGCCACAGCTGGCACCGCATCGAGACCAAGCGCGAGCTGCAGTACAACGAGGTCTCCGATCGCCAGAAGAGCAAGCGCGATGCCCAGAGCACCCAGGTGTTCGGCGAGGCCGCGTGGAAGGTCGCGCTGCCGAGCATGGCGCTGGAGCCGTTCGCCAACCTGGCCTATGTGCATATCGCCAGCGACAGCTTCAAGGAGCATGGCGGCGCCGCCGCGCTCAAGGGTGGACAGGACAATCGCGATGCCTGGCTCTCGACCCTGGGCCTGCGTGCCGGCAAGCAACTGCAATTGTCCAGCGGCCAGGCGCTGGAGCTGTCCGCCACCCTGGGCTGGCAGCACAACCTGAGTTCCACCGGGTCCGACCAGCACTTGGCCTTCGCTGGCCAGGGCGACAGCTACAAGGTCCAGGCGCTGTCCCTGGACCGTGATGCGGCGGTGGTCGGCGCACGGGCGGGGATCGCCCTGGGTCGCCAGGCCCGGGTCAACCTGGACTACAACGCACTGCTGGGGAGTCGTGACAAGAGCCATGGGGTCGGCCTGACCCTGGATTGGGCGTTCTGAGGCCCCGGCAACGGATATGCAAGGTGTTGTACCAGCCCCGCGGACCCTGGCAATGGGTTCGCGGGGCACGAGCTATCTCTGAAAACTCTAACAAAAGAGAGGCAATACCATGGGTGTCTATGACTACAAAAACCTCAGTACGGCTGAATCCAAGGCGCTGTTCACCGATGCCATGGCCATCACGCTGTATTCCTACCACAACCTCGACAACGGCTTTGCCGTGGGTTACCAGCACAATGGCTTCGGCCTCGGCCTGCCGGCGACCCTGATCACCGCGCTGATCGGCAGCAGCGATTCCCAGGGGGTGATCCCCGGCATCCCCTGGAACCCGGACTCGGAGAGGGCCGCCAAGGAGGCGCTGAACAAGGCGGGCTGGTCCACCATCAGCGCCCAGCAACTGGGCTATACCGGCAAGGTCGATGCCCGGGGGACGTTCTTCGGCGAAAAGAACGGCTATGAGACGGCCCAGGTGGAGATCCTCGGCAAGTACGATGCACAAGGACACTTGAGCTCCATCGGCATCGCCTTCCGCGGTACCAGCGGGCCACGGGAGTCGTTGATCAGCGACACCATCGGCGACCTGATCAGCGACCTGCTGGCAGCCCTGGGGCCCAAGGACTACGCCAAGAACTACGCCGGCGAGGCCTTTGGCAAGCTGCTGGGGGATGTCGCGGCCTTCGCCCAGGCCAACGGCCTGTCCGGCAAGGACATCCTGGTCAGTGGCCACAGCCTGGGCGGCCTGGCGGTCAACAGCCTGGCCGACCTGAGTGGTGGACGCTGGTCGGGCTTCTTCAAGGACGCCCACTACATCGCCTACGCCTCGCCGACCCAGAGCGCCAGCGACAAGGTGCTGAACATCGGCTACGAGAATGACCCGGTGTTCCGTGCCCTCGACGGCTCGAGCTTCAACCTGGCCTCGGTGGGCATCCACGATACCCATCAGGCGTCGGCCACCAACAACATCGTCAACTTCAACGACCATTACGCCTCGACCCTATGGAACGTGGTGCCGTTCTCGATCCTCAAGATCTCCACCTGGATCTCCCACCTGCCCACCGGCTATGGCGATGGCCTGACCCGGGTGCTGGATTCGAAGTTCTATGAGTACACCAGCAAGGACTCCACCATCGTGGTGGCCAACCTGTCGGACCCGGCCCGGGCCACCACCTGGGTCCAGGACCTGAACCGCAATGCCGAGACCCACAAGGGCAGCACCTTCATCATCGGCACCGACGGCAACGACCTGATCCAGGGTGGCAGCGGCAACGATTACCTGGAGGGTCGCGATGGCAACGACACCTTCCGTGATGCCGGCGGCTACAACATCATCCTCGGCGGCAAGGGCAGCAATGTCCTCGACCTGCAGCACTCGGTGAACGACTACCGTTTCGCCAGCGACGGTGCCGGCACCCTGTATGTGCGCGATGCCAACGGCGGAATCAGCCTCACCCGCGACATTGGCGCGATCCAGAGCAAGGAACCGGGGTTCCTCTGGGGCTTATTCAAGGACGAGGTGCTGCACCAGGTCACCGACCAGGGCCTGAAGGCTGGTGACGAACTGACCCGCTACGCCTCGTCGGTGCGCGGCGATGCCGGCGACAACGTGCTCAAGGCCCATGCCGGCGGGGATTGGCTGTTCGGCCTGGATGGCAACGACCACCTGATCGGTGGCCAGGGCAACGATGTATTCGTCGGCGGGGCCGGCAACGACCTGATGGAGTCGGGGGGCGGCGACAATACCTTCCTGTTCACCGGCCACTTCGGCCAGGACCGTATCGTCGGTTACCAAGGCGGCGACAAGCTGGTGTTCATGGGCGTCAGCGGCGTACTGCCGGGGCAGGACTACCGGGCCCATGCCAGCAGCAGCGGCCATGATACGGTACTGACCTTCGGCCAGGATTCGGTGACCCTGGTGGGCGTCAGCCTCACGCAGCTCAACGGTTCCGGCATCACCATCGCCTGACAGGCGAGCAGCGCGACTTCGACAGGACTCGCGCTGTTTTTGGGCAATCGAGTGACCGATTGGTCAACCAATGACTCCAATACTCTTAAAGTGTCGTGGCGCCGATGCGTTACTTCAGGCACATGACACGCGGTGCAATCGATTCAAGGTAGTGGAGCGTTTTGACAGTGAGTAGCAGCAAGAGGTATGCGAGCGGCCTGGTGCTGGCCCTGTGGGCCACGTGGGCATCGGCCGGGGAGCTGCCTCCCGGTTCGATCCTGAAACGCTACGGGGTCAGCCCTGATCAACTACCAGCCGGCCAGCCGGCGCCCGTGGACAGCCAACCGGCCTCCAGCAGCCGCTTCCGGCTGGAGCCCGAGCAGCCAGTGGTGAATCTGCGCCTGGGCGACAACAAGGTTCCGGACACTACTGGCAACATCAGCATCGACCATGCCAACGCCCGGGAGCGTCAGCGCTGCCGACAGGTAAGGGATGAACTGGTCAAGCGTGGCAAGGCCGCCGGGGTGTTCTGTGAACCGGGGCAGGGCGGTTTGCCCGGGTCACCCTGGTCGCCCTGAGCCGGGCGGGTCATTTTTCCTTGCGGACGGTGGCGACATCGTCGGCCTTGACCCGGATGGTCTTGCCGGAGATGTCCTGGAACTCATAGAAACCGTCGGCGGTCTTGGTCTTGGGTTGGTCGCGGGTCAGGTACTGG
>NZ_JBJJLO010000211.1:0-3649 GCF_046230915.1 Pseudomonas sp. KCJK8993 | reverse complement strand
GACAGCCAGAAAATCGTGCAAACCCTTTGGTTTGCGCCACCGCACAGGGTGGTTACAGCACGTTAAAGGCACCGACCCAGTCGGTAGCCAATAACGGAAAAAGGCCGGTGGCAAAAGCCACCAGCCATCAGCCGTTCGCTCAACGCTCGGGCTGGAGACACAAAGTCGATGCTTACTTGAGCTCGACTTTAGCGCCTGCTTCTTCCAGAGCTGCTTTGGCTTTGTCAGCGGCTTCTTTAGCAACGCCTTCCAGAACCATGGCAGGAGCACCGTCAACTACAGCCTTGGCTTCTTTCAGGCCCAGACCGGTCAGCTCACGTACAGCCTTGATCACGTTCACTTTCTTATCGCCAGCGTCAGCCAGGATAACGTTGAACTCGGTTTGCTCTTCAACAACGGCAGCGGCAACAGCTGGGCCGGCAGCGGCAACAGCAGCAGTAACGCCGAAGGTTTCTTCCATCGCTTTGATCAGTTCAACAACTTCCAGAACGGTTTTCTGGCCGATCGCTTCGATGATTTGCTCGTTAGTCAGAGACATGACTATAGATTCCTGTATTGGGGTGACAGCCTACGCAGCCATCAAATTAAACGTATGATTTAGAAAGAGCTTGCCGAGCCTTAGGCTGCAGCAGCTTCTTTCTGGTCGCGAATAGCCGCCAGAGTACGAGCCAGCTTGCTGGTAGCGCCTTGGATCACGCTCATCAGCTTCGCAATAGCCTCGTCGCGAGTTGGCAGAGAAGCCAACACGTCGATCTCGTTTGCTGCGAGGTACTTGCCCTCGAACGCAGCTGCCTTGATCTCGAACTTTTCCTGACCCTTTGCGAACTCTTTGAAAATACGAGCAGCAGCGCCCGGATGTTCCTTGGAGAATGCAATCAGGGTAGGGCCGACGAACGCGTCGTTGAGCACGTCATATTGAGTGCCTTCAACAGCGCGCTTGAGCAAGGTGTTACGTACAACGCGTACATAAACACCAGCTTCGCGGGCCTCTTTACGGAGTCCGGTCATAGCGCCTACTGTCACACCACGGGCATCAGCCACGACAGCGGACAGGGCAACTTTGGCAGCCTCGTTGACTTCAGCGACGATGGCCTTCTTGTCTTCGAGTTTAATTGCCACGGGTTTAACTCCTGCTTGTTACCGTTTCATCCAACCTGGGCTGGATGTCGTTTTGGTGTCTGATTCGGTAAGGAACCGGGAGCACCATCTGCGTAGGCTTGTGGTTTAAGACTTGCGTCGCCTACGGTCTTGGATAGCCCCCGCCAGGCAGGGACCCCAATTTTTACAACTGACGCAATCGCTCGCGTCAGTTCGTGCCTTATACGTCCAGCGAGCTTTGGTCGATGACCAGGCCTGGGCCCATGGTGGTGCTCAGGGTAACGCGCTTGACGTAGATACCTTTCGAAGAAGCTGGCTTGATACGCTTCAGGTCAGCGATCAGAGCTTCAACGTTCTCCTTCAGCTTGACGGCGTCGAAGCCGACCTTGCCAACGGAGGTGTGGATAATGCCGTTCTTGTCGGTACGATAGCGAACCTGACCAGCCTTGGCGTTTTTAACAGCCGAAGCGACGTCTGGAGTCACGGTACCTACCTTCGGGTTAGGCATCAGACCACGAGGACCCAGAACCTGACCCAGCTGACCTACAACACGCATCGCGTCCGGAGAAGCGATAACCACGTCGTAGTTCAGGTCGCCGCCTTTCATTTCGGCAGCCAGCTCATCCATACCTACACGGTCAGCACCGGCAGCCAGAGCAGCTTCAGCAGCTGGCCCCTGGGTAAACACAGCAACACGAACGGTCTTGCCAGTGCCGTGTGGCAGCACAGTAGCGCTGCGAACAACCTGGTCAGACTTACGTGGGTCTACGCCCAGGTTCACAGCGACGTCTACGGACTCGTTGAACTTAACGGTCGACAGTTCGGTCAGGAGAGCGGCGGCATCTACGAAATTGTAGGCTTTGCCTGCTTCAATCTTGCCGGCGATAGCCTTTTGGCGCTTGGTCAGCTTAGCCATTACACACCCTCCACGTTAAGGCCCATGCTACGAGCAGAACCGGCGATAGTACGCACGGCTGCATCCATATCAGCTGCGGTCAGATCAGCGTTTTTGGTTTTCGCGATCTCTTCCAGCTGAGCACGGGTAACAGTGCCAACCTTAACGGTGTTCGGACGAGCGGAGCCGCTAGTCAAACCAGCAGCCTTCTTCAGCAGAACCGAAGCAGGGGTGCTCTTGGTTTCGAAAGTAAAGCTACGGTCACTGTACACAGTGATGATCACTGGAGTCGGCAGACCTGGCTCAAGACCCTGAGTACGGGCGTTGAAGGCCTTGCAGAATTCCATGATGTTCACGCCATGCTGACCCAGAGCAGGGCCAACGGGCGGGCTTGGGTTGGCCTGAGCGGCCTTAACTTGCAGCTTGATGTAAGCAGTAATCTTCTTAGCCATGAGGCACTCCAATTACGGGTTCAGACGCCTATAAAGGCTCCCCGGTTACTTGCGCGTTTATCCCAGTGACGACAAAACCCCACAGCCTAGGGCTGCGGGGTATGGGATTCTCGTTCAGTTATGCCTTCTCGACCTGACTGAACTCCAACTCTACCGGAGTAGAGCGACCGAAAATGAGCACGGCCACCTGGATCCGGCTCTTTTCGTAATTAACCTCTTCGACCGTACCATTGAAATCAGCGAATGGACCGTCAGTAACCCGGACCACCTCACCTGGCTCAAACAAGGTCTTGGGCTTGGGCTTGTCGCTACCATCAGCGACGCGACGCAGAATTGCTTCTGCCTCTTTATCAGTGATCGGCGCCGGCTTGTCAGCGGTACCACCAATAAAGCCCATTACACGAGGGGTATCCTTGACCAAGTGCCAAGTCCCCTCATTCATATCCATCTGGACCAGCACATAACCAGGGAAGAATTTACGCTCACTCTTGCGCTTCTGGCCATTGCGCATCTCAACCACTTCTTCAGTGGGGACCAGAATTTCGCCGAAGCCATCTTCCATGCCAGCCAGTTTTACACGCTCGATCAGCGAGCGCATTACATGCTTCTCGTAACCCGAGTAAGCATGCACAACGTACCAACGCTTAGCCACGGGACACCCTTAGCCAACAATCAAGGAAACGATCCAACCCAGCAGGGAGTCAAGCCCCCACAAGAGCAACGCCATAACCAAAACTACAGCCACGACAATCAGCGTGGTCTGAGTGGTTTCTTGACGGGTTGGCCATACGACTTTACGAATCTCTGTGCGAGCTTCCTTAACCAGGACAAAGAACGACTTGCCCTTTGCAGTCTGCAAGCCCACAAAGGCAGCGACAGCAGCAATGACAAGCAGCGCCAAGACGCGGTACAGGATTGGCAGACCAGAGTAATACTGATTACCAACAACACCAACGACCACCAAAGCGACAACAACGAGCCACTTCAGCAGATCGAAGCGAGAACCTTGAGCTTCAGCCTTAGGAGTCATCTATGAAGATCCTGTGAAAAGAAAGCCAGACACACCGAGTGAATCTGGCAGGTCAGGAGGGAATCGAACCCCCAACCTACGGTTTTGGAGACCGTCGCTCTGCCAATTGAGCTACTGACCTAAAAACAAAATCAGGCCGACCACTATATCGGCCTGACAGGGACTTTGCAAGAA
>NZ_JBJJLO010000210.1:0-3898 GCF_046230915.1 Pseudomonas sp. KCJK8993 | reverse complement strand
CCTGCACGGCCTTGCTGTAGTCCTCGAAGGTATCGGCGAAGTGGTATGGCGAGGTCGGCAGATCCAGCTCTTCGGCGGCCAGGCGCCGGATGCCTTCGCGGTTCATGGTCAGCTGGGTGGCCCGGGCGGTCGGGATCACGGTGAAGCCTTCGGCTTCCAGCTCCACCAGGGTCGCCGTGGCGATGGCCTCGATTTCCGGCACGATGAAGTGCGGTTTTTCCGCCTCGATCACGGCGCGCAGGTCTGCGCCGTCGAGCATGTTGATCACGTGGCTGCGATGGGCCACCTGCATCGCCGGAGCGTTGGCATAGCGGTCCACGGCGATCACTTCGACGCCCAGGCGTTGCAGCTCGATCACCACCTCCTTGCCCAACTCACCACAGCCACAAAGCAAGACGCGGGTCGCGGTTGGCGACAGTGGAGTTCCGATACGAGTCATCTGAAGGTCCTCAAGGAAGCGGATCATCGTAGGCCGAGCGCCAGGCTGGCGACCCGGGAAAGCGCGGCATTTTACATGAACCATGGCCTTTGGCTCAGCCGGCGCACGCCGCTTTGCGCAAACGCCAGGCCATGGCCAGCCACACCACCGTGACCCCGGCGAACTTCGAACCCAGGGCAGTGAGTATCACCCCTGGAGTCAGCGCGTCGATCATGCCGAAGAAAATGAAGGTATCCAGGGGGATGCTCAGCGCCGAGCTGATCCACAGCCGATCGTGCAGCGGGCGCTTGGTAATGCTGAACACCAGCCAATCGATGCTCTCCGAGACCGCGAAGGCAGTGGCACTGGCCAGGGCGATAGCCGGGTCGGAGGTCAGGTAGGACAACGCCAGGGCCGCCAGCATGGCGACGATGGCGCCATGGCCGAAGCGGGTCTGCACCATGTCGCGCAGGACGAACAGCAACCCGCCCCAGGCCGACCAGATGATGTCCAGGTGCGGAGCGACGGAAAAGGCGTAGTTGGTCAGCACGACACTGCTGATATAGGCGATCAGGAAGAACATGGAGGCGAAGAGTACCTGTCGGGAAGACGTACAGATTACTTGCGCCGTGGGAATCGGGCCAGGAAAGTCCTCGATTCCCCGACAAGCACAGCAGAAACGAATCAGCTGCTACTCCCCGAGCCCGTCAGCCACAGCAGCCCACTGTCCCTGGCCCGCTCATGGCACAGGATCAATACCGCGCGCCGCTCGGCATTGTCCATGCGTCCCCAACGGGTGATCTCGTCCACCGTGCGCTGGCAACCGGTGCAGATATCCCGTTCGTCCAGGGCGCAGATGCTCACGCAAGGCGAGGCCACGGGTTTCTCCGCAAGGCTCATGGCTCCTGCTCGGCCAGGTCCCGGGCATAGCGCTGGGCGTTGTGCACATAATGGGCGGCGCTGGCCTCGAGCATCTTCTTCTGCGGCTCGGTGAGCTCACGTACCACCTTGCCCGGCGAGCCCATGACCAGCGAACCATCGGGAATCTCCTTGCCTTCGCCGATCAGCGAGTTGGCGCCGATGATGCAGTTCTTGCCGATCTTCGCGCCGTTGAGGATCACCGCGTTGATGCCGATCAGGCTGTAGTCGCCCACGGTGCAGCCATGCAGCATGGCGTTGTGGCCAATGGTCACCCCGGTGCCGATGGTCAGTGGATACCCCATGTCGGTATGCATCACGGTGCCGTCCTGGACGTTACTGTGCCTGCCGATCAGGATCAGTTCGTTGTCGCCGCGCAGCACGGCGTTGAACCACACGCTGGCGCCCTCCTCCAGCTTGACCTTGCCCACCAGCGTGGCATTCGGGGCGACCCAGCTCTGTGGATGGGTTTCGACTCGGGCATCGCCCAGGCGGTATTTCATCTTGTTGTCCTCATGGCTCAGGCAGCCGCGGGTGAGTGCCATACGTGCGATGGCTTCAGAGGGTGACGGAATTCTTCGGTGGGTGGCGCAGGCTGATCCCGGCGTCATACAGCAGGTTGACCAGCTCGACGATCATGATCGCCGTCAGGCCCCAGATCTTGAACTCGCCGAAACGATAGCTCGGAACGTACCAGCTACGCCCCTGGTAATCGATGCGGTGGGTATGCTCCCTGGGGTCCTGGCGAAAGAACTCCAGGGGGACGTTGAACACCGCGGCGATCTCGGCGTCGTTGGCGCGATACTCGACGAAGTCGGGAATCACCCCGACGTAGGGCGTGACCTTCAGTCCATGCTTGGAGATCAACGGGCTCAGGGGACCAATGACTTCCACCAGCCCAGGCGGCAGGCCGATCTCTTCCTCTGCTTCGCGCAGGGCGGTGAACACCAGGTCCGGATCCTCCGGATCGCGTCGCCCGCCGGGAAACGCCACCTCGCCGCCATGGGTCGAAAGCCCGCTGGCGCGCAGGGTCAGCACCAGCTCCGGCTCATCGCTGCGGGTGATGGGCACCAGCACGGCGGCCTCGGGAAAACGTCGATCAGTCTCCAATGTACGCGGCGTGTAGTGGCTTACCCGATGAAGTAGCTCGTCCAGCATGGGGTATCTCGATCTGTTGGCTACCGTGCATCATGCACCAATCCCGGCAGCCGCCCAACCCCCGTTCCCCGGGCATGTCGCTCAAGGATAACTTGCCGACAACGGGCCGCCCGCGCCAAGATAGCCGCAGCCTTTTCCGGACAGCCCCCATGAAATTTTGCAGCCAGTGCGGCAACCCGGTGACCCAGCGCATTCCCGAAGGCGACTCGCGCCTGCGCTTTGTCTGCGATCACTGCCAGACCATCCACTACCAGAACCCCAACATCGTCGCCGGCTGCCTGGCCACCTGGGAAGGCAAGGTCATGTTATGCCGCCGGGCCATCGAGCCACGCCTGGGCTACTGGACCCTGCCGGCCGGTTTCATGGAGAACGGCGAGACCGTGGAACAGGGGGCGATCCGCGAAACCTTCGAAGAAGCCTGCGCCCGTGTGCGCGACTTGAGCTTCTATACCCTGATCGACGTCCCGCATATCAGCCAGGTGCATGTGTTCTTTCGCGCAGAGCTGGCCGACCTGGATTTTGCCGCCGGCCCCGAGAGCCTTGAAGTGCGCTTGTTCGATGAAACCGACATCCCTTGGTCCGAGCTGGCTTTCCGCACCGTCGGCCGTACCTTAGAATGCTTCTTCGCTGACCGGCGGGCAGGTGCTTTCCAAGTACGCACCGAGTCCATCCCGCCACTCGCTCAGCCTGCCATCAGTTAAACAATGATCGTGCACGGGACCCCGTGCGCGCCTGGGGATATCGTGTCAATGCGCTGGTTGCTTGCCCTGCTGTGCTGTTCCTTTGTCGCTGTTTCCCAGGCCTCCACGGTGGAAACCCTCGACGGCAAGGTCATCGAGAAAGTCCTGGTACTCAAGTCCGCCCATCAACTGCAGTTGATCAATGACGGCAAACCGCTGAAGACCTATCGCATCTCCCTGGGCAAGAAACCCAAGGGGCCCAAGCTCATGGAAGGCGACAAGCGCACGCCCGAGGGCCTGTACTGGCTCGACTGGCGCAAGACCAGCGACCGTTACTACCTGGCCATGCACATCTCCTATCCGAACATCAGCGACGCCGCCCGCTCCCGGCGCGAAGGCGTTGACCCCGGCGGCATGATCATGATCCACGGCACCCCGGACACCGAGGAATTCCCCGAGCAGTACTTCCATACCCTGGACTGGACCGACGGCTGCATCGCCATGCGCAACGTCGACATGCGTGAGGTCTGGGGCCTGGTCAAGGACGGCACCATGATCGAGATCCGCCCTTAATCCCCCCTCCTGCAAAAAATATTTTCCCCGCCCCGCAAAACCCGCCTGCCCATACCACTTCGCGATCCGCCACGGGTCGCCTCCAGGCTTTTGGCCCTCGCTGCCAGACCTGCCTAATACCACTTCCTGTCTCTTATACACAGGTGACGCG
>NZ_JBJJLO010000209.1:0-3959 GCF_046230915.1 Pseudomonas sp. KCJK8993 | reverse complement strand
CACCTGTCCAACATCAAGGCCCCTAAAGGCGTTGAGTTCGTGGCCCTGGCACACGGTAACGACCTGGCAGTAGCCAACGTCCACGCTCCACGTGTTGCTCCAGAAGCTGCTGAAGGCGCTGCAGAGTAATTTCACTCTGACGCCGGAGTAGCGGAAACATCGCGGACAGTGACGTAGCGAGAAAGCGGGCGAGAACGCGAAGTTTACGCATCATGGTAAATGAGCTGTTGTCGTCCACTTTCGCCGCTGCCAAGCTGCGCGGCGATGTTATCCACAACTCCAGAGAAGGGCCCCTATCGTGACTGCCATCAAACTGATCGTCGGCCTGGGTAATCCAGGCGCTGAATACGAACAGACCCGGCATAACGCAGGGGCCCTTTTTGTTGAGCGCATCGCCGACAAGCAAGGTGTGAACCTTGTGGCCGATCGCAAATATTTCGGCCTGACCGGGCGCTTCAGTCACCAGGGTCAGGACATTCGTCTACTGATTCCCACCACCTACATGAACCGCAGCGGCCAGGCCGTGGCGGCGCTTGCGGGTTTCTTCCGCATCAAGCCCGAAGAAATCCTGGTGGCCCATGACGAACTAGACTTGCCTCCCGGCGTCGCCAAGCTCAAGACCGGCGGCGGACACGGCGGGCACAACGGACTGCGGGACATCATCGCGCAGCTCGGCAACCAGAATACCTTTCACCGCCTGCGGCTCGGCATCGGCCACCCGGGCGTCGCCAGCATGGTTTCGAACTTTGTCCTGGGTCGTGCGCCACGCGCCGAACAGGAAAAGCTCGACGCCAGCATCGATTTTGCCCTCGGCGTGCTGCCGGATATCTTCGCCGGTGAATGGAACCGCGCGATGAAAAACCTGCACAGCCAGAAGGCCTGACTCTTACCCGAGGGGAAACACCATGGGATTCAATTGCGGCATCGTCGGCCTGCCCAACGTCGGCAAGTCCACCCTGTTCAACGCCCTGACCAAGTCCGGTATCGCGGCGGAGAACTTCCCCTTCTGCACCATCGAGCCCAACAGCGGCATCGTGCCAATGCCCGACGCGCGCCTGGATGCCCTGGCCGAGATCGTCAAGCCGAACCGTGTCCTGCCGACCACCATGGAGTTCGTCGACATCGCCGGCCTGGTGGCAGGTGCATCCAAGGGTGAAGGCCTGGGCAACAAGTTCCTCGCCAACATCCGCGAGACCGATGCCATCGCCCACGTAGTGCGCTGCTTCGAAGACGAGAACGTGATTCACGTCTCCAACAGCGTCGACCCGAAGCGCGACATCGAGATCATCGATCTGGAACTGATCTTCGCTGACCTCGACAGCTGCGAGAAACAACTGCAGAAGGTCGCGCGCAATGCCAAGGGCGGCGACAAGGACGCCCTGGCCCAGAAGGCCATTCTCGAGCAGCTGATCCCGCACTTCACCGAAGGCAAGCCGGCCCGCAGCCTGATGAAGAACATGAGCGCCGAAGACAAGGCCGTCATCCGTGGCTTCCACCTGCTGACCAGCAAGCCGGTGATGTACATCGCCAACGTGGCCGAGGATGGCTTCGAGAACAACCCGCACCTGGATGTGGTCAAGGCCATCGCCGAAGAAGAAGGCGCGGTCGTGGTACCGGTATGCAACAAGATCGAAGCCGAGATCGCCGAGCTGGAAGAAGGTGAAGAAAAGGACATGTTCCTCGAGGCCCTGGGCCTGGAAGAGCCGGGCCTGAATCGCGTGATCCGCGCAGGCTACGAACTGCTCAACCTGCAGACCTACTTCACGGCCGGCGTGCAGGAAGTACGGGCCTGGACCGTTCGCGTCGGCGCCACCGCACCGCAAGCAGCGGGCGTGATCCACACCGACTTCGAAAAAGGCTTCATCCGCGCCGAAGTAGTGGCCTATGACGACTTCATCCAGTTCAAGGGTGAAGCCGGTGCCAAGGAAGCCGGCAAGTGGCGCCTGGAAGGCAAGGAATACATCGTCAAGGACGGCGACGTGATGCACTTCCGCTTCAACGTCTGATCCCCCCCGGACGACACCAACCCCCGTACATCCCCAGGATGCACGGGGGTTTGTTTTTTGTGCCCTCTGTTTTGCCAGACTCTCGCCCTTCCTGGCGCAATACCTGTCATTGCCTCAGAAGTAGGTGGTCGCCCCCGCGAAGAACGCCCGACCGGGCACGTAGAAGTTGGTCGAGCCGTCCCGCAGGTCCTTGTCCAGCAGGTTCTGTACCCCGCCATTCAAGGTCAGCCACTTGGTCAGGGCCAGGTTGGCCGTCAGGTCGTAGGTGGTGTAGGACTGCACGAAGTCATTGCGTCTCCCCCGCTGCTTGCCCACATGCTGTGCCGACAGTTCGGTACTCAAGCGATCGTTGACCTGCCAGTCCAGCGCACTGAACAGCGAGAGCTTGGGCGCACTGATCAGGTCCTCGCCGGTGGACAGGTTGCGGCTTTCCAGCATGTAGGTGGCGTTGGTGCGCCAGTTCACCGAGTCGCCCAGCGGGATCCGGGTGGTCCCTTCCCAGCCGCGGGTCCGAGCCTTGTCGATGTTTTCCAGCATGGTCCACCAGCGACCTTGGAATTGCCCCAGCGGACCATATTCGATCTTGTCGGTGAAATCGGTATGGAAGTAGGTCAGGCCCAGCTCCCAGTCGTCATGGTTGAAGGACACGCCGATCTCTTTGTTGGTGCTGGTTTCGGGCGTCAGGTCCGGGTTACCGGCCATCCAGCAACTACCCCCCTCCTTGTACCCCAGGGGCTTGAGCGAACCACAGCCACCGCCACCGGATTCGGTCGCCGCGCCGGCGCTGCCTTCCTTCAGGCTCGGTGCACGAAAACCCTTGGATACCCCGCCGCGCACCGTCCAGTCCGCATGCGGGTGGTAGACCACATAGGCCCGCGGGCTGTTGTGATTGCCATATTTGTCGCTGTGGTCGAAGCGGTTGCCCAGGGTCAGGGACAGGTTGTCCAGGAGGAACAGCTCATCCTCGATGAAGGCCGCCGAATAATCACCCTTCAGGGTCGAGCCACTGACCGGCGCGCCCTTGTAGTCCACCGGCACCGTGCCCAGGGTGTCGGTGTTGGTCAGCTCTTCACGCTTCCATTGCCCACCGACGGTCAAGCGCTGGTCCACCAGCCACTCGAACGGCAGGTTCAGGCTGCCTTCGACGATCTTCTCCTCGGAACTGGCCTTGCCCCAGTCGATATCGTTGCGGTACTTGTTCAGGTAGGCATCGAGTTTCGAGGTACCGAAACTCCACTCCCCGACATGGGACAGGATGTAGCTGTCGCGGATCAGGCGGCTGGGGCCAAAGGCTCCGCCGATGGTTTCATCCCAATCACCGAAGGTCTTCTTCGAGGACCAGGCGCGCTCTACGCCATGCACAGCCTCGAAAGACAAGCTCTGCTCATCGTTGACCTGCCAGTCCAGCAAGGCGTTCAGGCTCTGGTCCTTGGCGCCTCCAGCCCCGTCGCCATACATGAATTCGCCCTTCGAATCGAGACGGGCCTCGACCTCGTCCGCCGCCCGCCGAGTCACGTTGGCTCCCAGGCGCAGGCCCAGGGATTCGGTCAATGGACCGGACAGGTTGGCACTGTACTGGGTGGTCTGGCCGCGGTCGGAATCCTTGGGCACGGTGATATGGGTGCTGGCCGAACCGCTCCAGGTCCGCGACACCTTGCGGGTGATGATATTGATCACCCCACCCATGGCATCCGAGCCATAAAGCGAGGACATCGGCCCACGGACGATCTCGATGCGCTCGATCATGTTCGGCGAGATCCAGTTCAGGTCCTGGCGCGCCAGGTCACGGCGGTAGCTGATATCCCCGGAGCTACCGACCCGCTTGCCGTCCACCAGGATCAGCGTGTACTTGTCGTCCAGCCCCCGCAGCTTGATCTTCGACTGCTCGCCCACCGGGCCGAAGCCTCCCGTCACGCCCGGCACCCGGCGCAGCAGGGTATTGAGGTCATAGAC
>NZ_JBJJLO010000208.1:0-3967 GCF_046230915.1 Pseudomonas sp. KCJK8993 | reverse complement strand
CTCAGGAAATAGGCGAACGGCACGACCGTCAGCCAACGCTGGGCCGCCTGCCAGGCATCCACGCCCAGGCCCATCAGCAGGACCAGCGTGAGCAGCACGGCAAAGCGCCACAAAAAGCCCCGAGGGCTCCTGCGCCAGCTGTTGCGCATCATCCAGTACAGCAGCCAATGGCCACCCAGTACCAGCAGCACCCCCGCCGGCCAGGCCAGGCCGTAGAGGAACGTCAGACTGCCCAGATACTGGCTGAGCAGGGTCAGCAGGCCGATGTACAGCAGCAGCCCCAGCACCCCGTAGAACACCCCTCGCGCCTGCCACAGCCCGGCGAAGGTCGCACCGCCGATCAACATGCACAGCGGCACCACGAATAGCTGCGCCAGCCACTCCTGGCCGCCCACGGCTCCCACCAGCACCGCCATCAGCACCACTGCGCCACCCAGCACCCGACGCCAGTTCCAGCCGGCAGCCAGCATCACCCCCGCCACCGAGCCGAAAACGAACGCCAGCAGCAAGGCATAGGCTTCGAGCGGCACCGCCCGCTCCACCGGTTCCGGCAGCCCCGCAGGCTCGGGCAGCAAGTCCCCGTCCACCAGCAGGATCAGGTCGTCCAGGGCACGGTCGATACCGCCGGCAAAGTCGCCCTGACGAAAGGCCGGGACCAGGTCCCGGGCGATGATCTGCCCGGCCAGCAGATCGGTGACCACCGGCTCCAGGCCATAGCCGACCTCGATCCGCACCTTGCGATCGTTCTTCGCTACCAACAGCAGGATGCCGTCGTCGGCACCCTTGCGCCCCAGCTTCCAGGCGCGAAACAGCTGGTTGCCCAGGGCCTCGATGCTCTGCTGGCCCAGGTGGGGCACCAGCATCACCGCGATCTGCGCGCCGCGGCGCTGCTCCAGGGCCTCCAGCTTGTGCACCATCCGCTCTTGAGTGACGCTGTCCAAGGTCGCGGTCAGGTCGATCACTCGCCGATCCAGGGGCACATTCACCAGCCCCGGCGGCGCCTCCTCGGCGTGCACCAGCGCCGGCAGCAGCCCGAGAAACAGCGCCAGCCACAGGCCGCGCCCTTGTTGCAACCACACCTTGATCATTGACCCGCTTCCTGCATCGTTCATCCTGAAGCGGCGAACTCTACCATTGCCCGTATCGCGATCGATTCATCGCCCCGCGTCGCCGGCAAAAAAACACCGGGCAGGTGACCAAACCTGCCCGGTGCCCGACGACCTGTCGTGTTAGCGCTATGTCCCTCAGCCCAGGCGGTTCAAGCACACCACCTTGGGCTGGGTCATTTCCTCATAGGCAAAACGCACTCCTTCGCGCCCCAGGCTGCCGTACTTGAAGCCGCCAAAGGGCATGGCATCGAAACGGTAGTCGGAAGAGTCGTTGATCATCACCCCGCCCGCCTCGATACGCCGCGCGGCGTCCATGGCGATACGCAGGTCGTTGGTGAAGATCCCCGCATGCAGGCTGTACTCCGGCTGGTTGGCCAGGGCGATGGCCTGGTCCAGGTCGTCGAACGGCTGCAACACCACCACCGGGGCGAACACCTCATCGCGCCACAGGCGACTGCGGTGATCGACGTTCTCCAGCACCGTGGCGGCGTAGCAGGAACCCTGGCGCTGGTGCCCGCACAGCAGCCGCGCGCCTTGCTGCAGGGCTTCGTCCACCATGGCCTGGGCGCGCTGTGCCGCCTGCTGGCTGATCATCGGCCCGATGTCCGTGCTGCTGGCCAGCGGGTCGCCACTGACCTGAGTACGGGCAAGGCGGACAAAAGCCTCGCGAAATGCCTCATAGATCGAGGCCTGGACCAGCAGGCGCTGGGTGCCGATGCAGTTCTGCCCCGCCGCCCAGAAGGCTCCGGACACGCAGCTTTCCACCGTCGCCGCCAGGTCGCAGTCGGCCATCACGATCACCGGCGCATTGCCTCCCAGGTCCATGGCCAGCTTCTTCAAACCGGCGCTGCGGGCAATCTGCTCGCCGGTGACGAAGCCGCCGGTGAACGACACCATGCGCACCTCGCGGGCTTCCACCAGGGCCTTACCCAAATCCGCGCCGCCGGTGGCCAGGGTCACCACCGACTCTGGCAGGCCGGCATCACGCAGGTATTCCACCAGCTTGATCGCCGACAGCGGCGCCAGCTCCGAGGGCTTGAGAATCACCCCGTTGCCCCCGGCAATCGCCGGGCCAAGCTTGTGCGCCACCAGGTTCAACGGATCGTTGTAGGGCGTGATCGCCAGGATCAGCCCCAGGGGCTCGCGAGAGAACCAGCCCTGGCGGTTTTCCGAGCCTTCGTAAGCGTCGAAGGGCAGCACCTCACCGGCATTGCGCTTGGCCTCTTCGGCCGACAGCTTGAGGGTATTGACGCAGCGCTTGACCTCCTTCTGCGCCTGTTTCAGGGTCTTGCCCGCTTCATCGACGATCAACCGGGCGAAGTGCTCGGCGTCACGTTCAATCTTCAGGGCCGCCTGCTCAAGAATCCGCGCCCGCTGGAAACGCGGCAGGGCAGCGCAAGTCCGCACGCCCTCGCGGGCCTGCTGCAACAGGTAGGGCACGGCGCTGGCATCGGTGCGCGGCACGCTGCCGATGACCCGTCCATCAAAGGGGCTGCGCACTTCAATCGAGTCGGCCAGAGGCACCAGGCGAGACAGATTCATGGGCATTCTCCTAGCGGGCCGAGCGCGATTGGTGGATGTGGATGATGTCCGAGAGCAAGGCAAAGGCCGTCTCGATGCGCCCAGCGCCCGGCCCGGAAACCGTCACCGCCCCCAACAGCTCGGTATTGAACGACAGTGCATTGATCGCCCCGGAAATACCTGCCAGCGGATGCTCCAGCGGCAACAGGCGCGGCTCGACACTGGCCTCCAGGGCGCCGTCGGCCAGGCGCCGGGCCGAACCGATCAGCTTCCAGCACATACCCTCGGCACGGGCCTGGGCCAGGTCTTGGGCCGTCAGGCCGGAGATCCCGCGGCAGGCGACGTCATTGACCGTCAACTGCGCACCCAAGAGTTCGTTGGCCAGGATCACCACCTTCAGGCGCACATCGAAGCCTTCGACATCCGCGCTCGGATCGGCCTCGGCGTAACCCAGGGCCTGGGCCTCGGCCACCGCTTCGGCAAAGCCCAGGCCGGCTTCCATGCGGGTCAGCACAAAGTTGGACGTGCCATTGAGGATGCCTTCGAACCCCAGCAGCCCACTGCCGGCCAGGGACTGCTTGGCCATGCGGATCACCGGGGTGCCGCTCATCACCGCCCCTTCATATTCGAAGGCCGCCACATTGCGCTGGGCCAGGGCCTTGAGTTCGGCGCCGTGCAGGGCAATGGGGCCCTTGTTGGTGGTTACCACATGCTTGCCCTGCTCCAGGGCCCAACGACAGAAGGTACTGGCTGGCTCGCCGTCCACCGGGTTGGTGAAAGTGGCCTCGGCCATGATGTGAGCGCCGGAGTCCTTGATCACCTGCTCATTGAGTGCCTCCACCTGGCCGCCCGGCAGTTGCGCCAACGCGCCTCTGGTTGCCGGCACCTTGCTCAGCAGACCGGCATCCAGCCCCTGGGGAGCGACGATGGAGCCCAGGAACAGATCGCTGATGCCAACGATCTTCAAGCTGAAACCCAACTGTTTTTTCCACGCCTGATTGCGCTCGGCAATCAACTGCGCCAGGGCCCGGTTGACCCCACCGAAGCCCACCAGGGCGATATTGTATTCAGTCATTTTTGTTGTATTCCATTCCGGTTGAGAAGCTGATGGACACAAGGTTAGGGTTCGGACCCGGGCAGTGAAATATGCCGTTTTGCTGTATTTGCTGAGCATTTTGCCCAGCCCGGGAGGCAGGTGAACGGGCATAAAAAAAGCCAACTTGCGTTGGCTTTTTTACGCGCAGGGCTGCGCCTAGCTCACGGAGGACAAGACAAAGGAAGTCAAGGTTTTTTCCTCCCCGGCGAAGGCATCGATGTCATACCACACCCGTTGCGTC
>NZ_JBJJLO010000207.1:0-4019 GCF_046230915.1 Pseudomonas sp. KCJK8993 | reverse complement strand
TGGCGGGGCTGGGGGTCGGTCTGCTGGCGGGGGCGATCAACGGCAGCATCATCGCCCTCAGCGGGATCCCGCCCTTTATCGCCACCCTGGGAATGATGGTCTCGGCCCGTGGCCTGGCGCGCTACTACACCCAGGGCCAGCCGGTGAGCATGTTGTCGGATTCCTACACCGCCATTGGCCATGGGGCGATGCCGGTGGTGATCTTCCTGGCGGTGGCGGTGATCTTCCATGTCGCCCTGCGCTACACCCGCTATGGCAAGTACACCTATGCCATCGGCGGCAACATGCAGGCGGCGCGCACGTCGGGGATCAACGTCAAGCGCCACCTGGTGATCGTCTACAGCATCGCCGGGCTGCTGGCCGGGTTGGCCGGCGTGGTGGCCTCGGCCCGGGCCGCCACCGGGCAGGCGGGGATGGGCATGTCCTACGAACTGGATGCCATCGCCGCGGCGGTGATCGGTGGCACCAGCCTGGCCGGAGGCGTGGGGCGCATCACTGGCACCGTGATCGGCGCGCTGATCCTGGGAGTGATGGCCAGCGGCTTTACCTTCGTCGGTGTCGATGCCTATATCCAGGACATCATCAAGGGTCTGATCATCGTCGTGGCCGTGGTCATCGACCAGTACCGCAACAAGCGCAAGCACACACGCTGATGCCGATGGCTGGCGGCGTAGGGGAAGGGCGGTAGTCGGTCGCAAAAAGGGCCAAATCCGCTGTCCGGTACTGCCGTTTGTCTTCTAAAGGACCTGCGTGAATCGGATTTTTTGTTATAAAAGCACTCCGATCACCCGCCCCAAAGCCCGCAATTGCGGGCTTTGGGCGGTTTGTCGGACAGATTCGCTGTCATTTCAGTTGCTGCGCCCTCAAACCGGCCTTAGACTGCCGCCCCTCGTAAATTGAGTGCCGGGTGGCGCTTGGAAGGTATGGCGCCTTTCTGATGACCTGACGGGTCAACCGGAAACAGCTTGAATTCGCCTTAATGCACGTATTTTTTATAGAGAAATCAATGACCAAGGAAAAGTTGCTGGCCATGCCGGCGGATGACTACATGAATGCCGAGCAACACGCTTTTTTCACTGAGCTGTTGCAAGCCATGAAGGTGGAAACCCACGAGCGCATCGAGCAGAACCGGATCGCCATTGAAAGCCTGGATACCCCGGCTGACCCGGCCGACGCCGCTTCCGTCGAAGAAGAGCGCACCTGGTTGGTCAACGCCATCGATCGCGACCAGCGCATGTTGCCGCAGCTGGAGCAGGCCCTGGGCCGGATCAGTGACGACAGCTTCGGCTGGTGCGACGACAGCGGCGAGCCGATCGGCCTCAAGCGCCTGCTGATCAGCCCGACCACCAAGTACTGCATCGAAGCCCAGGAACGTCACGAGCAGATCGACAAGCACCAGCGCCAGGCCTAGAGCAGCAAGCGTCTGAAGTGCATCCTGTCCCGGGGGCGCAGCCTAGCCAGCGCTGCGCCCTGGAATGCAAGCCCCTCGCAACAGTTCCCCCTCCCTTCGGTAGCCGCGCCACGGCCACCGTTCCCTTGATCTATTGCAACACCCATTCCGCCAGCCCCTGAATAATGCCCCGCACGCGCCTCTTGCCGCTTGAGGCTGCAAGCTTGCGCTGTTCCTGTTCCTACTAAGGGACCATGGATCATGGCGTTATAGTGGCGTGTAATGCGGCAAAACAATTAGAGCGGTATGGGGTGAGCAACATGTCAAGAGATGGATCTCTCGCGGTGCCTGCCGCACAGGTACCGGCGACTCCCGAATCCGCCCCCTGGTGGGCTCCGGCGCTACAGAGCGCGGCCTTGATGGCACTGCTGGCCGGCCAGGCCCTGGGTGACTGGCCGCTGTACCTGTGCCTGCCGCTGGCGGTGGTGGTGATCTGGCTGCCCCGCCTGCGTAGCCGCAAGATGGCCGGGGCGGTGGCGGCCGCCAGCGATGACGAAATGGCGGCGCTGACCCGCGACCTGTCCTACAGCACCTCCCACAATGCATTGTCCGCCGCTGGCGTGGCCTATTCGGTGACCCGCCTGGCCGACAAGCTGCAGTCGCAGCTGGATGCCGCGGTGCGCATCGTCGGTAACGCCGAGGTGATGATCAAGACCGAACAGGTCACCTCGCAGCTCAGCCGCCAAGCGCTGGAAGCCGCCAGCGAGGCCCATGCCAGCAGCGCCGAAGGGCGCACGGTATTGGGCGAGTCGATCAACCGGATGCACCTTTTGAGCCAACGCGCCAACGACAGCCGTGAGTCGATCGAAGCCCTCAGCCAGCGCAGCGAGGAGATCCAGCGCGTGGCCCTGGTGATCCAGTCCATTGCCAGCCAGACCAACCTGCTGGCCCTCAACGCGGCCATCGAAGCGGCCCGGGCCGGCGAGCACGGCCGTGGTTTCGCCGTGGTCGCCGACGAGGTGCGCGGCCTGGCCGGGCGTACGGCGGTAGCCACCGATGAGGTCGGGGTGATGGTGGCCGATATCCAGCAGCGCACCGGCGATGTGGTGGAGCAGATCCGCCAGTTGTCCGATGACCTGAACCTGGGGGTCGAGCAGGTGGAGCACACCGGTCGCCACCTGGACAACATCGCCCGCCTGGCGGCCGGGGTCGAGGAGCAGGTCAGCGAGATCGCCCGGGGCGCCGAGACCAATCGCGAACAGCTGGACAGCCTGTTCCACGCGGTGGAGCAGATGCGCAGCGACCTGGCGGTCAGCGACCAGCAGACCCGCAGCCTGGCCGAGGCGGCGGTGCAAATGGAAGGGCAGGCGGAAACCATCAGCGAGCGCCTGGCCGCGGTGGGCCTGGACGAATATCACCAGCGCATCTACGACCTGGCCCGCGAAGGCGCGCGACGCATCGCCGAGCAGTTCGAGGCTGATCTTGCGGCCCAGCGCATCAGCCTCGATGAGCTGTTCGACCGCAATTACCAGTTGATTCCCAATACGGAGCCGAGCAGGTACCACACCCGTTTCGATCGTTATACCGACCAGGTGCTGCCAGCGATCCAGGAGTCCTTGCTGCCGCGCCATGACGGTCTGGTGTTCGCCATCGCCTGTACCCCGGAAGGCTATGTGCCGACCCACAACCAGGCGTTTTCCCAAGCCTTGACCGGCGATCCCCAGGTGGACAACCTGTACAACCGCAGCAAGCGCAAGTTCGCCGATCGCACCGGCATTCGCTGCGGCAGTCACCAGCAACCGCTGTTGTTGCAAACCTACACCCGCGATACCGGCGAGCTGATGCATGACCTTTCAGTGCCGATCATGGTCCAGGGACGTCACTGGGGCGGCCTGCGCCTGGGCTACAGGCCCGAGCAGGGGCCATCCCGACGGGTGGGATAGCGACCGGCGATTGTTACCGTTGGCGTAATGCTGCTGTGCAATAACCGGCTGTTGTCGGGGAGCGGAAATCATTTAGCATGGCCAGATCGTTAGCCTGCTAATTATTTCCGTGGGGATAGCCATGTACAAGGTCGATGTAGCGGTGATGATAGGCAGCGGCGTGCCCGGTTCGTTGCAAGCCCTGGGGCGCAAGGTGTGCTGGGTGGTGCTGGTCAATGGCGAACAACGGGGCACCGCTTTTGCCAGCCGCGCCGAAGCCGAGGAATGCCAGTTGGCCTGGCAGGAGCAACTGGCGGTGCTGGCGCCCGACCGGGGCCGTTTCAAGCATTCGGCCTAGGTCTGGCTCCAGAGGCCAGCGCGCCCTGGTCGATGGCCTGCTTGAGGGCCCTGGCCTGTTCCCGGGCCGCTGCCGCGGCTTCTTCCGAGGTCTTGAACCAGCGGTCGCGCTCCACCTGGTAGAAGTGCAAGCGGCTCTTCGCCACCTTGGTGCGCAGGGCGATCACGGCCTGGTATTCGCCCCGGACTTCCCGGCATTGGCCACGGATGAAGAATTCGCCAATATCCAGCTCTTTCATTTCCCCTCTGCTCCTTTGGCTCGTTGAGTCCTGGGTGCCCACGGAATGTGGCCGGTTGACCCGGCGTCGAGTATCGCGTGGACGGGGGAACCGGACCCTGAGTCAGATCAG
>NZ_JBJJLO010000206.1:0-4168 GCF_046230915.1 Pseudomonas sp. KCJK8993 | reverse complement strand
CAGGCGGCTTCTGACCTCGCCCCCAGCGCCCCCCCTGGCGACCTGGAACCGCGACACTGCCCAGGTGTTCGAGGACCCGAAATCCCAGGCCTTGCTGGCCCACCTGCAGCAGGTGGCGCCCAGCGAGGCCAGCGTGCTGATCATTGGCGAAACCGGGACCGGCAAGGAATTGGTGGCACGGCATATCCACAACCTCAGCGCACGACGCAACCGCCCTTTCGTGGCGGTCAACTGCGGGGCCTTTTCGGAGTCCCTAGTGGAAGCCGAACTGTTCGGCCATGAAAAAGGCGCCTTCACCGGCGCCCTCAGCGCCAAGGCCGGCTGGTTCGAGGAAGCCGATGGCGGCACCTTGTTCCTGGACGAGATCGGCGACCTGCCCATGGCCATCCAGGTCAAGCTGTTGCGGGTGCTGCAGGAGCGCGAGGTCGTGCGCCTGGGATCACGCAAGAGCATCCCCATCGATGTACGGGTGCTGGCAGCCACCAACGTGCAGCTGGAAAAGGCCATCAACGCTGGGAATTTCCGCGAAGACCTGTACTACCGCCTGGATGTGGTCGGCCTGGAGCTGAGCCCGCTGCGCGAGCGCCCCGGTGACATCCTGCCGCTGACCCGGCATTTCATCGAGGCCTACAGCCAGCGCCTGGGCTACGGCAACATCAGCATCAGCCCGCAGGCCGAGCACAAGCTCAAGAGCTACAGCTGGCCGGGCAATATCCGCGAGCTGGAAAACGTCATCCACCACACCCTGCTGATCTGCCGCGACGGGGTCATCGCCGAGGGCGACCTGCGCTTGTCGAACATGCGCATCGAGCGCGCCGACGACGGCCACTGCGGCCCCGACGATTCAGCCGAGGGCCTGTTGGAGCGGGCCTTCCAGAAACTCTTCGCGGAGCAGGCCGGCGCGCTCCATGAAAAGGTCGAGGACGCCCTCTTGCGCGCGGCCTACCGCTTCAGCCACTACAACCAGGTGCATACCGCCAACCTCCTGGGGCTGAGCCGCAACGTCACCCGGACCCGGCTGATCAAGATCGGCGAGCTGGCGGTGAACAAGCGCCGGCCTGCGGACAACCTCAACGAGCGCACCCTGCAGTTGTCGATCTAGCCCGGCAAGTGGCAATGCAAGGCATCGTCATGGCTGCGAGCGATGCTGGTGCGTACCTGGAAGGAGCCGAAGGTCACGGTCTTGGCCTGGTGCGCCAGGATCAACTGCCAGAAGTCCTGCTCGCCACTCTCGAAACGCTGGAACGCCGCCTCGCCGGCCTCGCGGGTTTGCCACTGCAGGTAGTTGAGCACCCGCCGCCCATCGTCGCTGGCCTGCACGCTGGCACTGAGGAAACCGCCGTAGCCCTGGGCCAGCCGTTCGCTCTGCGCTGCCAGGGCCGATACCAGCGCCTCTTGTTGATGAGGCTCGATCTCGAACTCGATCAATTGGGTGAAGCTGCGATGTCTTTCAAAGGCGCTCATGGGTCATTCCCTACTGCGGAAGAGGATCTTGCGGTTGGATATGCGGCAGGGTAAAACCTCTAGTTAAGTAAAGGTCAAGCCCGTTTTTCACTTTTGGCGCCCTCGATGATCGATCACGACACCATCCACAAGGAACTCACCGTCGGCCAACTGGCCGCCCGCAGCGGAGTAGCGGTCACCGCGCTGCATTTCTACGAAACCAAGGGGCTGATCAAGAGCCAGCGCAACCAGGGCAATCAACGCCGTTATCCGCGCTCGGTATTGCGCCGGGTAGCGCTGATCAAGGTGGCCCAGCGCCTGGGCATTCCCCTGGCGGAGATTGGCCGGGCCCTGGCCACCCTGCCCGATGACCGTGCGCCCAGCGCCGCGGATTGGCAGCGCTTGTCGGAGCAATGGAGCCGCGAGCTGGACGCCCGCATCCAGCAACTCACCCTGCTGCGCGAACGCCTGAACCTGTGCATCGGCTGCGGCTGCCTGTCGATGCAAGGCTGTCCGCTGCGCAACCAGGGCGACTATCTCGGGGAAACCGGCCAGGGCGCCCGCCTGCTGGAGCCCGATGCGCCCAGCGATGACCTGGCGCCCTAGGCACGTCGAGACGGCAACCGTCGGACCGAAAGATCCGCCCTCAAGGCTCACGGGGATTGCTGGGCCAGATCCCTGGGCAAATTGCCGAAGGCTACTACCCGAACTGCACCTCGTCGGCCCATCCCGGTCCTGCAACATTGCGGGTATAGAGTGAAAGTGCTCGATCCACCGCCCATAACAAGAGCAAGGAGCCCCATCATGAGCGTCAAACCCATTCCCGAAGGCTTCATTGGCGTCACTCCCTACCTGGGTATCCGCCAGGCCGCCGAAGCCATCGAGTTCTACCAGAAGGCCTTCGGCGCCGTACAAACCCTGCGCCTGGACATGCCCGATGGCAGTGTCGGCCATGCCGAGCTGCTTATCGGCGGCGCGCCCATCATGCTCGGCAGCCCTTGCGAGGAGACGCCGATGGGCAGTCCCGAAGCCCACAAGACCTCGGTGGGCCTGCATCTGTACGTCGAAGATGTCGACAGCTACTTCGCCAGGGCGATTGCCGCCGGGGCCAGCGAAGCGGAACCGATCAAGGACCAGTTCTATGGCGACCGCAGTGGTGCCCTGCGCGATCCTTTCGGACATGTCTGGTTCATCGCCACCCGCAAGGAAAACCTGACGGTCGAGGAGATCAACCGGCGCGCCGTAGCGCTGTTCCAGCAACAGTCGCAGTGATCCCTCCAGCGCCTGCGCCTTTCGCGGCTGGCGCCAGAGAATTGCCGGCCCCCGTGGCCGGCAATCCCGCCTCAGCATCGGCAGGCCGGTATCAGCCGATCCACAAGTCGTCCCGGTTCTGTCCTCCAAAAGGCTCCGTAACATTTACTTTCACATCCATCTTCGGGATTTACGATTCTCATTCGTCTTAATTAGATGCAGCAGGCTGCGTTGGCCATGGCCCCGCCCAGCGTGAACCACGCCAGGCCCGGACCAGGGTTCCAGTGCCGCTCCACTCCTCGAATCAAGACGTCCATTCAATGTCGAAGAAATCCCGCTCAAAAATCTGGTTTCTAGTGCACAGCTGGCTGGCACTGCCCATCTGGTTCTTCGTGCTGATCGTCTGTGTCACTGGCACCCTGGCAGTGGTCAGCCAGGAAATCGTCTGGCTGGCCAACCCCGATGTCCGTGCCAGCAAGCCCACCGATGATGCCCAACCGCTGAACTACGATCAGATCGTCCAGGCCATCCAGCGGGCCGAGCCCCAGACCCGGGTGGACACCATCAGCACCCCGGATGAAAGCCATTTTGCCTTGAGCGTCAACGTCACTTATCCGGACGGCCGCTCACCCACGCTGTACGTCAACCCCTATACCGGAGCGATCCAGGGCGCGAGCCCGGACTTCGACTTCCAGGCCTTCACCCGCGCCCTGCATGGCTGGTGGCTGGTGCCCTTCACCAACGGCTACAGCTGGGGCTGGTACCTGGTGTCGTTCCTCGGCGTACCGATGCTGATCTCGCTGATCACCGGCCTGGTGGTCTACAAGAAGTTCTGGAAGGGTTTTCTCAAGCCGACCCTGCGCCTGCGCCATGGCGCACGGATCTTCTGGGGCGACTTCCATCGCCTGAGCGGCATCTGGTCGATCTGGTTCATCGCGGTGATTTCCATCACCGGTATCTGGTTTCTCATTCGCGCGATCCTGGGCGACAACCACATCAGCATCTCCAGCGAACCCATCGTCCCGGTGATCGCCCGGGAGCAGGTGCCGGTCAGCACCGACGGCAGCCCCGCGCCGATGATCAGCCTGGAACAGGCCATCGGCACCGCCACCCAGAAGATTCCCGGGTTCGACATCAGCTTCGTCAGCTTGCCGAGCAATGCCTATAGCCACCTGTACGTGGGCGGGCGCGGCTGGTATCCACTGATGTTCCAGACCGCCAACATCAATCCCTACACCGGCTCCCTGGACTCCTCGTACCTGCTGGGCGACCGCTCCACCCTGGAGTTCGTCACCGAGTCCATGCGCCCACTGCACACCGGTGACTTCGGCGGGATCTGGGTCAAGCTGATCTGGTTCTTCTTCGGCCTGGTGCTGAGCATGATGGTGCTCAGCGGCCTGCTGATCTGGACCAAGCGCACCGCCCTGGCCACCGCCAACGCCCTCAAGCGCGAGGAAAAGGCCACCCGTGCGCG
>NZ_JBJJLO010000205.1:0-4209 GCF_046230915.1 Pseudomonas sp. KCJK8993 | reverse complement strand
GCCGCCCACAAGCCGGTGCTCTGCTGCAACCAGGGCAGCTCGCGCAGGACCACGTTCGGGTTGCCTTCGCCATGGATGCTCTGCTGGATCAGCGCCAGGCCCAGGCCGGCGGATACCAGGCCCAGGGCGCTCAGCGGCTCGGCGGCTTCCAGGCGGATCTGCGGGGTGAAGCCCGCGGCCACGCAACTGGCCAGGAAGCGCTCGCGCCGGCTGGGCTGCAACTGGCCTTCGACCATGATCCAGTCCTGCTCGTGCAGGTCGGCCGGTTCGATGCTGGGCTTGTCCGCCAAGGGATGCCCCAGGGGCAAGGCCAGGCGCAGCGGGTCGTCGAACACCTGGGCGGCCACAAGCTCCGGATCGTCGGTGGCCGGCGGTTCGCAGACCAGGGCGATGTCCAGGCTGCGTTGGCGCAACCCTTCGAACTGCTCCTGGGCCGACAGGTTGTACAGCGCGATATGGATACCCGGGCGCTCTTCACGCACATGGCGCAAGGCACCGGGCAGCACCCCGGCATGGATCGCATGGCTGACGTAGCCGATGCACAGCCCGCCCGTCTCGCCACGCCCCAGGCGCCGCCCCAGGGACTCCAGGCGCTCGGCATGCTTGAGCAGGGCCCGGGCTTCGTGGAGGAAGGTGCGACCGTCGGACGTCAGGCGCAGGCGTTGTTGGCTACGCTCGAACAATTGCAGGCCGAGGCGTTCTTCCAGCTGGGCGATCTGCCGGCTCAGCGGCGATTGGGAAATGTGCAGTTGCTCGGCCGCCTTGCCGACGTGCTCGACTTCGGCGACGGCGACGAAATAACGCAATTGTCTAAGATCCAGCATATGACCCTCAGGGACTCAAGTCTGACCAATTAAGTCATATGCGATCTTACTGGCGATGTTTAGGATCTCGCCATATCGAATCGATCACCGGCACAGGTCCCGTGCCCCCCAAGATGAGGAATCCGAACATGCAAATCGATCTGGGCGGCAAGACCGCCATCATCAGTGGCTCCACCGGCGGCATCGGCCTGGGCATCGCCCGAAGCCTGGCGGCCTCCGGCGCCAGCGTGGTCATCGTCGGCCGCAACGCGGCCTCGGTGGCGGAAGCCGTCGCCGGCATCCACGCCAATAACGGCAGCGCCCGGGGCGTGGTCGCGGACCTCGGCACCGCGGCCGGCGCCGATATCCTGTTCGCCGCCGAGCCCCAGGCCGACATCCTGGTGAACAACCTGGGCATCTACAACGATGTCGACTTCTTCGACACCGACGACCAGCAATGGATGGATTTCTACGAAATCAACGTGCTCTCCGGCGTGCGCCTGTCCCGCCACTACACCCCGGGCATGGTCGAGCGCGGCTGGGGTCGGGTGATCTTCCTGTCCTCGGAATCGGGCGTCGCCATCCCGGCGCAGATGATCAACTACGGCGTCACCAAGGCCGCCAACCTGGCCGTCTCCCATGGCCTGGCCAAGCGCCTGGCCGGCACCGGCGTGACCGTGAACGCGATCCTGCCGGGCCCGACCTTCACCGAAGGCGTGGCCAACCTGGTGGCCGACGCGGTGCGCCAATCCGGCCGCAGCGCCCGGGAAGAAGCCGACGCCTTCGTGCGCCGCGAGCGCCCCAGCTCGATCATCCAGCGCGTGGCCGAAGTCGAGGAAGTGGCCTCCCTGGTGACCTACATCGCCTCGCCATTCTCCTCGGCCACCACCGGTGCGGCCCTGCGCGTGGACGGCGGCGTGGTGGACAGCCTGGCGATCTGAACCGCCACACCAGGCGCCCGGCCCCGCAACCACGACAGGTTGCGGGCCCATCCGGCGCTGAGGCCCGGGCAAAAATAGTCAGTTTTCAGGGGTTTACAGAACCCCGCCAATCGCTATAATCGTCGCCCTGACACGCCGGTATAGCTCAGTTGGTAGAGCAACTGACTTGTAATCAGTAGGTCCCGGGTTCGATTCCTGGTGCCGGCACCATACAAAACAAGGGCTTGCAGCGATGCAGGCCCTTTGTTTTTGCCCTCCACGTAACAACGCACGTAACAAGCACCCCGCGAGTACCGTCCCGCCCGCACCGCCGAATGCTGAGCAGGTGGTGATAGCCCGGTGCTTTGGAGAACAGGCGGCGCCTAAACGTGGGTCGCTACTGTGAGTGCGCACGTCAAGCGACACCCACCCTACACACGGGGAAAAATTTTCCGGTGTGCACCTAAAAAGTGCGTCAGAAGTGTAAGTGAGATTTTAGAATCTCTTAAAACCCTTACAAATCAATAGCTTGAGCCAAAATCAAAATCGTAAGTCGACTGTAGAATCACCGTCTGAGCCGCACAGATTGATACTGTAAGCGGGCACTCGTGCAAATCATTGATTTATAACGATATTTTTTATTGGCGTTCTCAGCTGACGCTTTTAGACAGCACTACTGTAAGCGACAGAGCCCACGGAATACGCGGGTTCTAGGGCTTTTTGTCACCCGCTGACGCCACTTACGTGTCAGGAGGGGGTGACCCAGGAAATGTTCTTTTTGGGAACCTCAAAGGTATGCTGCAAACCACGCTCAGCCCTTTGATCGATCCGGAGAACAGTAATGCGTAAGCCAAAGCCACAAGCAGCACTACCGAAGATCAACGCCGTTAAAGACGACCGGCATTGGCGTGTAGATTGGGACTATCAGGAAGCTCCAGAAAGTCGAATCCTTACCAAAAGGGCGGAGTTCTTGGACGGGTATGTTTGCGGCATCCTGGCGACCCTAGGCGTCTCGGCAGGCGAACTATGCCGCCCCTCGGCCCGTACCGGCACAGTGAGGAGGGTGGACGAGGCAACGGCATTGAAGCTTGCCCAACTGCTTAAAAGTCTCTTGCATCCCGTGGTCGAGGAAGAGCATCGCCGATTGCTGAATGAGGCTGATCTCCCGCATGTTCGTTTCCAGGCCGAACAAGACGCAGTGAAAACCTCTGAAACGCGGTAAACCCGATACAGCACCCGCCAGCAGGGGATTGCAGCGCTTTCCCCTACCGCTTTACGCAGGGCACAGAACTCGTGGTTTTCGAGCTGTGCTGAAACTGAAAACAGCGGTTTTGGCTGATTTTTTAGGCATGCGGCCAGACAGGCCGGGGCCTTCAGAATTTCATGATCATCAAAGACGTCATGGCACGCCGTGCAAGCGCATGACATTTCTCAGTAATACCTTTCACTTTGTGCAATCACCAAACGCTCCACAAAGCCCGCAGCGGGCCTGGGCGGGGGCATGGTTTGCACCACCACCTGACTTTGCACAAAAAACGGACGCAGAGCCCGTCGGCGGGAGGGGGATAAGTGCTTTTTCGCTAGCATTTTTGCTCTGCCTGTAATTTGCAGAATGCTAGGGAAGAAGGTTGGTTCTGGCTGACAGCTCAGTTTTTCAAAAAAATGAGATCAGAGAGTTTTTATGGTGTACGCTCATCTCAATTAAGCAGATTCTTGAGACAGCCATGATCAAGCGCCCACCCGAAGTCGTACTCAACCCTTTTGAAGTAATCATGAAGAACCACTCAGAGCAGACTGGGGCTTACCTGAAGCTTTACGCCCCCGTTGACGATAAAGGGCGGTATCAACACTACGATACGCTTAGATTTAGGATACCTTCTGATTTAAACCAAGCGCTTGCCTGGTCAGTAGTCAAAAGTGCCAGAAGACTTCAATTAAGCGAAGTTCTTTCGTTAGGAGAGCCTTCAGTCAAAGGGAGGTTACTGTTGACCCCTGCGATTCAGATGGCTATCTCTGAAAGTGATCGTCATACCACGGCAGCGGCATTGGAATGGATGAGCAGTAAAATTGGAGAGCAAAAGCATGTCCAGTATTTGCTTAAGGATTTAATCGAGGATGAAGCTATTAGTAGCAGCCAGCTCGAAGGTGCAGCTACTACCACTAAAGTTGCGAAAGATCTCTTGAAGCGTCAGAGAGGGCCTAGAACACCTGATGAGAAAATGATTATCGGGAATTTCAGGATGATGCAGTTTGCTTGGAAAAGTCGGGATAAAAAACTTTCAGCCGACTTAATTGCAGAGCTTCATCAGGTTGGAGTGGAGAATATAAATGACGATCATTACCGTCCAGGAGTTTTTCGTTGTGCGGATGACTCTATTGTTGTGGAAGATGGTGACGGCAATGTAGTTCATACACCTCCTTCTGCAGATGGATTGGAAGATCGACTGGCTGCTTTGGCTGAGTGGATTAATGAAGATCATACAAAT
>NZ_JBJJLO010000204.1:0-4506 GCF_046230915.1 Pseudomonas sp. KCJK8993 | reverse complement strand
TGGCAGGGCAGTCTCAACCGACTGCCTATCTTGGTTCAGCGGGTCCAGCCCTGATTCCGGTACATCTCCTGACGTGCTTTGAACTACTGCGTTTTTCGCCATGAACTGCAGGCGAGTAATCTGCGAGTTACTGGCATAGCCTAGAAAAACCACATGTACAGGGGATCTCTGCTCAATACGTCTGGAACGTCGTGCTACTTACAGCAGGGTGAACATGATCTACCTCCGTTTACATAAATGCGAGGGTAGGAAAATCAAGCAGATGCAGCTTTGTCTTTACCAACGTCTGGTTGCTGATCCGTCCATCAACAACGCGGTCGACCTGGTCGAGGAGCCAGTCCTTGTGCCTTGCCGTTTCAATGGTGGGTCGTAGCCCGTCTGCTTGGGCACTTTTTTCAATCTGGGCGTAGTGCTGGACGTTCCGCTGTAGAGGGTGCAGGCGAGGGCCTTGAGGTCTTTCGCTTTGTCCTCGAGGCACTGGATTAGCAAGACCTGTTCTAAGGGCATCAGATGCTCGTCGCTGAAAGCGACGGTACGCTTACTCTTACAAGGTTTTGAAAGTCCTTGTAGTGATGCACCGAGCCCTGAGAGTCGATCATGCCCTGCTGATAGTGAGCGGACAGCACATGCTCGACTACCGCCAGATTGGTTTGCCTTTAAAGCCCATTCCTGGAAATTTTCGGTGCCGTTGTCTTTAACTCGCTATGGATTGGCGTAAGCGAGCTATATCTAGCAATTCTGTCAGGCGGACAATAGCGCGTCCCGATTATTGATCCAAGGAACCGCCATGGCTGCACGCCAACCCCTCGATGCCACAGCTTGCAGCCTGATGGTCGGCCTCTGTGCCGTCTGGGGCCTGCAGCAGGTGGCGCTCAAGGCCACCGTCCAGGACATTGCTCCGATCATGCAGATCGCCCTGCGTTCCGCTGGCGCCGCCTTGCTGGTGGGGCTGCTGATGCGCTGGCGCGGTGAGCGCCTGGGGCTGCGCGAAGGCCACTGGCGCCCCGGGCTGCTGGTGGGCGCGCTGTTTGCTTTGGAGTTCCTGCTGGTGGGCGAGGGCCTGCGCCATACCAGCGCTTCGCACATGGCGATCTTCCTGTATACCGCGCCGATCTTCGCCGCCCTGGGCCTGCATTGGCGGCTGCCCGCCGAGCGTCTCAAACCAATGCAATGGCTGGGGATCGGCGTGGCTTTCGCCGGTATCGTCGTGGCCTTTAGCGGGCCTTCGTCCCAGGGCGCCGGGGGCAATGCATTGCTGGGGGATTTCCTCGGCCTGCTGGGCGGTGCCGCCTGGGGCGCGACCACGGTGGTGGTGCGCTGTTCGCGGCTGGCCTCGAGCCCCACCACCCGGACCTTGCAGTACCAGTTGCTGGGGGCCTGCGCCTGGCTGGGGCTGGCGGCCTGGCTGTCCGGGCAAACGTCCATCCAGTTCACCCCGCTGGTCATCACCAGCCTGGGCTTCCAGGTGCTGGTGGTGTCTTTTGCCAGCTTCCTGATCTGGTTCGGCCTGTTGCGCCGCTACCTGGCTTCGCGCCTGGGGGTGTTGTCGTTCATGACGCCACTGTTCGGCATCGGCTTCGGCGTGTGGCTGTTGCACGAGCCCCTGGAGCCGAGCTTCATCTTCGGCGCAGCGCTGGTGCTGGCGGGCATCGTGCTGGTCAGCGGTTATGAATGGCTGCGCCAGCGCCTGGGCCATGGCCCGCGGCGGGCCCTGGGTTCCTGAGGCAGTGCCTCAGGGCTTGGGCTCCGCGAGCTTGTCCTGGATCTTCTGCTGGAGCTGGATGGCGGCGGTGCAGGCCGGGTCCTTGGTACCGTGCTTGTTGCAGGACCTGCCCAGCACCTTGAGGGCCTTGGCGTTGTCCGGCGGGGTGCCGATGCCCTGGCTCAGGTTGAACCCGTACATGGTGCAGGCCCAGGGGTCGTCCAGCTCACAGACCTTGGCATAGGTCCTGGTCACGCACTGGCGCACGGATTCGTCGTCGGGGGTGGCCACGTACATCCCGGCCGCCCGGTTGGTGCAGCCAGATGCCACGCCCAGGCTGCAGGCCCGCTGGAACAGCGGCTCATAACCCATGGCCGGGCCCTTGGCCTTTTGCACGTTGATGCCCAGCCAGTAGCAGTCATTGCCATCGCCGCGCTTGCAGCTTTGCAGGCAGTCTTCCATCTGCTCGGGCTCGCTGCAGCGGTCGGGCTCTGTCGGCGTCTCCCTTCGTGGCACCAGCGTCGCCGGGCATTGCCGGGCTAGGCTCTGCCATTGCGGCTGCGCCAGGACCCGGGCCGACACGGCTTCGACCGGGGTTGCAGGGGCTGGTGCGGCCAGGACCTGCGAGGCCGGCAGCAGGGTCATGGCAAGCAGCCAGAGGAAATAGAAGGGGCGCATGGGCAAACCTTTAGCGGCATGGATAAGCGCGCGTATCTTAAGGACTTTTACCCACCAGGCCAGGGTTTTATCCCAAGCGGCCAGGGATATTTCTGTGACGCTGGTCAGACGACCCCTTGAAGTGCCGGGTGCGAACTCTGTACTGTATATAAAAACAGTATATGGGTCCGGCCATGCAACTGATCGACAAGCTCGGCATCCTCGCCGATGCCGCCAAGTACGACGCTTCCTGCGCCAGCAGTGGCGCCCCCAAGCGCAGCTCCCAGGGCAAGCAAGGGCTGGGCTCTACCAACGGCATGGGCATCTGCCATAGCTACACGCCGGATGGGCGCTGTGTCTCGTTGCTGAAGATCCTCCTGACCAACTTCTGCCTCTACGACTGCCAGTATTGCGTCAACCGCCGCTCCAGCGATGTGCCTCGGGCCCGCTTCACCCCCGAGGAAGTGGTGCGCCTGACCCTGGACTTCTACCGGCGCAACTGCGTCAGCGGGCTGTTCCTCAGTTCCGGGATCATCCGCTCGGCGGACTACACCATGGAACAACTGGTGCAGGTGGCCAGGCTCTTGCGCGAGGAACACGAGTTCCGTGGCTACATCCACCTCAAGACCATTCCCGATGCCGACCCCGCGTTGATCGAGCAGGCCGGGCGCTACGCCGACCGCCTGAGCGTGAATGTCGAGTTGCCCACCGACCGGGGCCTCAAGACCCTGGCCCCGGAGAAGCAGCTGGGTTCGATCAAGCAGGCCATGCGCACCATCCACACCGGTGAGCAGACGGTGCTCAACGAGCCCCGGGCACCGCGTTTCGCCCCGGCCGGGCAGAGCACGCAGATGATCGTCGGCGCCGACGACACCGACGACAGCACCCTCTTGCACAGCGCCGAGGCCCTGTACGGCAACTTCCGCTTGCGCCGGGTCTATTACTCGGCCTTCAGTCCAATTCCCAACAGCCCGAAGAGCGTGCCCCTGGCCGCGCCGCCGCTGATGCGCGAGCACCGCCTGTACCAGGCCGACTTCCTGTTGCGCGGTTACGGCTTCAGCGCCAATGAGCTGTTCAAGGGACCGGGGCACCTGGCCCTGGACATCGACCCCAAGCTGGCCTGGGCCCTGGAGAACCGCAGCCTGTTTCCCCTGGACCTGAACCGCGCCGAGCCAGCGTTGATCGCGCGTATCCCGGGGATCGGCCTGCGCACCACCCAGCGCCTGGTGGAGTTGCGCCGGGAGCGGCGCATCCGCTTCGAGGACCTGGCGCGCATGCGCTGCGTGCTGGGCAAGGCCAAGCCGTTCCTGATCACCAGCGACTATCACCCGCGCCAGGCCGAGACCAGCAGCGCGCAGCTCTACCAGCAACTGCGCGATCGCCCGCAGCCGCAGCAGATGGGGCTGTGGGGATGATCGACCTGGACTGCCACGAGTCGTTCGACACCTGGCGCGAGCAGGCCCGGCGCTTGCTCAGCCATGGCATCGACCCCAGCCAGGTCAGTTGGTCCGGCGCCCGCGAGGCCGACCTGTTCGGCCGGCCGCAGGACTATCCGCAGCAGCCCGGGCCGTTCCAGGCGCGCATTCCCCTGGCGCTGCTGGGCCTGTTGCAGCGGGCGGCGAGCTATCGTGGCGAGCAGCGCTGGAGCCTGTTGTACGAGGTGCTGTGGCGGGTCAGCCATGGCGACCGCACGGCCATGCTCAGCGGCGACCCGTTGGGCAGCGAGTTGCAACGGCGCATTCGCCAGGTGGATCGCGAGGCCCATCACCTGCACGCTTTCGTGCGTTTTATCGCGGTGCCGCCCGGACGTTCGGCCCTGGCCGAGCAGCCGCAGTTCGTGGCCTGGCACGAGCCGGCCCACGACATCCTGGCCAGCGCCAGCGAACACTTCATCGGGCGCATGGGGCGCCAGCGCTGGCTGATCGCCACGCCCCGCGACGGGGTGTATTTCGATGGTGAGCGCCTGCTGTACCAGCGCCAGTGTCCGCTGGGCTGGCAACAGCTGGCCCAGGGCATGGAGGACCCCGGCGGCGAGCTGTGGTTGACCTACTACAGCCATATCTTCAATCCGGCGCGGCTCAACCCCAGGGTCATGCAGGGGCATTTGCCGACCCGCTTCTGGAAGCACCTGCCGGAGGGGCCGCTGA
>NZ_JBJJLO010000203.1:0-4620 GCF_046230915.1 Pseudomonas sp. KCJK8993 | reverse complement strand
CCCGCAAAAGGAATCGCCCCAACATGCCCCCTTCAACGGCCCGTGACACCGACCTGCTGGATCTGGAACGCCTGCAAGGCGCCTGGGAGCAGACCGGGATGGAAGACAGCGGCATCCTCAACCCGCCCGACGAGCACAGCGCCCCGGGCGCCCTGACCTGGATCGAGGGCGAACGCTTTCGCGTGGTGACCGTGGATGGCCAACTGCTGCTGGCCGGAAGCTTCACCCTCGATAGCAGCACCACGCCCAAGTCCATTACCTGGGTCGACTCGATCGGCGCCGATGCCGGCCAGCCATTGCCGGCCAGCTACGAGCTGACGGACGACGAGTTCGTCTTCATCGCCGCCGATAGCGGCCAGCCCCGGCCTACCCGCTTCCACACCGCCCCCGGGCAAACCCTGCGGCGCTTCGCCCGGGTTCGTCCGGGCCGCTGAGGACCTCCAAGCCTGCACGCTCCATCGACGGCGCAGCGGTTGCTACTGGCAGTCCCGCGCCGTTTCTTCCTTGGCGATAGCCCACCAGCGCGGCAACAACCGGCGTACCCGCGGCTCGGCAAAACGATCGTCGATCAGCATCAGCACCCCTCGATCGGCCTGGCTGCGGATCACCCGCCCTGCCGCCTGCACCACCTTCTGCAAGCCGGGGTAGAGGTAGGTGTAGTCATAACCGGCGCCGAACAGCGCGCCCATGCGCTGCTTCATCTGCTCGTTCAAGGGATTGAGCTGGGGCAGGCCCAGGGTGGCGACAAAAGCCCCGATCAAGCGCGAACCCGGCAGGTCGATGCCTTCGCCGAACGCCCCGCCGAGCACGGCGAAACCTATGCCCTGCCCCTCGGCCTGGAACCGCAGCAGGAATTCCTCCCGCGAGCTTTCGTCCATGCCCCGCGACTGCAACCAGATGGGAATTGCCGGATGCTCGCGGGCCAAAAGCTCAGCCACCTGTTGCAGGTAGTCGAAACTGCTAAAAAACGCCAGGTAGTTGCCAGGGCGGGCCGCGAACTGGCCGGCCATCAGCTCGACGATGGGCGCCAGCGAGGCCTGGCGCCGGGCATAACGGGTCGAGATCTGGCTGACGATGCGTACATCCAGTTGCGTGGCCACGAACGGCGACTCGACATCCAGCCACACGGCGCTATCGGGCAAGCCCAACAGGTCGCGATAGTAACGCTGGGGTTCGAGGGTCGCGGAAAACAGCACCACGCTGCGGGCCGCCTCCAGGCGCGGGCGCAGCAGCGCCGCCGGCACCACGTTGCGCAGGCTCAGGCGCGACAGGCTGCGCCGGGCACTCAAGGTGCGCTTGCTGACATCGAAGATGAAGGGCTGCTCGTCGAACAGCTCCGCCACCCGGGCAAACTGCAGCAGCTCGAAATACAACCCCTGCACTGCCGCGTCCAGGCCCTGGGGGTGTTCATTGAAGTAGTCGCCGATGGCTGCCACGCACAACCCCAGGGCCTTGAGCCAGGCGCCGGGCAAGCATGCATGGGCCTGGTACGGCGCGACCTGGTCCTTGTGCAGGGCGTTCCACTCGCGGTTCAGGCGCTGCAAGGAGCTCTTCAGGGCCTGTGGTGCCTGCTGGCGCACCTGGGCCAGTTGCTGCTGGTCGAGGCTGGCGCTGTACATGCCGCGACCGCGTTCCACCAGGTTATGGGCTTCGTCCACCAACACCGCCAGTCGCCACTGGTCGGCCTGGGCCAGGCCGAACAACAAGGCCGTGACATCGAAGTAGTAGTTGTAGTCGGCCACCACCAGGTCGCTCCAACGGGCCATCTCCTGGCTCAGGTAATAGGGGCAGACCTGATGCTCCAGGGCCAGCTGGCGCAACGCCTGGCGATCCAGCAATGGCACCTGGCTGGCCGCCTGGCGGGCCGCCGGCAGACGCTGGTAGAAACCCTTGGCCAATGGACAGGACTCGCCATGGCAGGCGTTGTCCGGGTACTCGCAGGCCTTGTCCCGGGCCACCAGCTCCAGCACCCGCAGCGGCAACCCGCGATGCTCGGCGAACAGCACCCTGGCGGCATCCAGGGCCAGTTGCCGGCCCGGGGTCTTGGCGGTGAGGAACAGCACCTTGTCCAGTTGCTGCGGGGCCATGGCCTTGAGCATGGGAAACAGCGTGCCCAGGGTCTTGCCGATACCGGTGGGAGCCTGGGCCAACAGGCAGCGACCGGTGCTGACCGCCTTGTACACCGACTCGGCCAAATGGCGCTGGCCGGGACGGAACTGGCCATGGGGAAAGGCCAGCTCGCGGCAGGCCCGGTCCCGGTCTGCGCGGTGCCGCAGTTCCTGTCGCGCCCACTCCAGGAAGATCGCGCATTGGCGCTCGAAGAACGCCTGCAACTGCCCGGCGCTGTACTCCCGTACCAGGGCGGTTTCCTCTTCGCTGTGGATGTCGAAATACACCAGCGCCACGCGAATGCCCGGCAACTGCCGGCTCTGGCACAGCAGCCAGCCATAGACCTTGGCCTGGGCCCAGTGCAGTTGCCGATGGTTGTCGGGCATGCGCGACAAGTCGCCGCGAAAGGTCTTGATCTCCTCCAGCAGGTTCTGCCGGGGGTCGTAGCCATCGGCCCGGCCCTTGACCCGCAACGGGCCGTGATGGCCCTCTAGGGACACTTCGCTCTGGTACTCGGGATTGCGCCGGGCGGCCACCGTGCGATGGCCCTGCATGCCTTCCTGGGCGGTGGGCGATGGGGTGAAGCGCAGGTCAAGGTCCCCGTGCTTGGCGCTGAACTCGCACAAGGCGCGCACCGCGATGCGATAACTCACGCCGGGGCGTCCTGCCATTGCACGTAGCACACCGCCACCGGCATGCCGTGCTCCTGGCAGAAGTCCAGCCAGCGCAACTGGTTGTCCTGCAAGCGGTCGCCCGGGCCCTTGACCTCGATCATGCGGTAGCGCTTGTCCTCGGGCCAGAACTGGATCAGGTCCGGCATGCCGGCGCGGTTGGCCTTGATATCCAGCAGCAGGCGCTCGAACCAGTGCTTGAGGTGCGCGGCCGGCAGGCAGTCCAGGGCCTGCTCCAGCAATTCCTCGCTCAAGGCGCTCCAGAACACGAAGGGCGACTGCAAGCCCCACTTGGCCACGAAACGCTGGCGGATGCTGTCGCGGTAGCGACCATCGTCCAGCTCCTCCAGGCAGGCCTGGAACAGCTCGCGGCGGCGCTCATGGAAGTCCTCGCTGAGCAGATCCACCGGGCCGCGCTGGAACGGGTGGAAGAACGCGCCAGGCAACGGCGCGAAGATCGCCGGCCAGCAGAGCAATCCGAACAATGAATTGACCAGGCTGTTCTCCACATAGTGCACCGGGGCCAGGGGCCGGTGCAGATGAGCCTGGACCACCTGCTCCACCGCCAGGCCCTCGCCATCGCGCGGCAAGCACAGCTCCAGGCGGGACACCTCACGGCTCGCCACCCGGGCCACCGGCGGGCCGCCCAGCTTGCGTCGCAAGCGCGGCAACATGCGCAGCAATTGCTGGGCCTCGGCCGCGCTTTGCGGCGCCGAAGCGGCCTGCTCGGCCAGTGCCAGGGCGGCGGGATAGTCGGCGCTGCGCTCCAGGACCCGGATCAGGCGCAAACGGGCCCCGGGATAGGGGCAGCGCTGGTAGATCAGCCTGGCCTGCTCCCAATCCGCCAGGCGCTCGCAGTGCTGGCCCAGCAGGAACAGCAGCTTGTCGCGACGCTTGTGCAGCCAGGGGTTGTCGCTGTCGAAGGCGCTGAGGCGGGCCAGCAGCCCAGGCAGCGGCGCACCGGCCTCGAACGCTTCCTGGCACTGGTGCAGGTAGAAAAAGCCATCCACATCGGCACGGCTGCGCAGGCCCCGGGCATCGGCGCTGATCTCCACGGTCTCGTAGCTGTAGACCCCAAGATCCGCCAGGACGAACTCCGACCAGTCCTGGTAGAGGTTGCCGAAGAACATCAGGCGCAGGCGATCGCACAGGTCCATGACCGTCAGGCTCAGCAATCGATCCTCCAGTTGCGGGCACCACTGGCCGAATGCCCGGGCCTGGGGATAGGCCTCCTGCAGCACCTGCAGCCACTGCTCCTTCCTGGCCTTGGCCGGCAAGGCCTGGTCCTTGAAGCACAACTGGATCTCGGGCTTGCTCAGCAGGCCGAACAGTTCTTCCAGGGGCAGTGGCGCCTGGTCGTCGATCCAGCCCAGGTCGAGCAATGGCGCCAGGGCCCGGGCCGTATCGCCGATCTCCGGATAGCTCAGCCGGGCCTGGCGAAAATGCCGCCCCTTGCGCATCACCATGCGCACCAGCAGTGCCTGTGCCGGTTGCCCGAGCGAGGCGAAATCGACGATGAAGCGCTGCTCTTCGCCGCTCAACACATCGGCATAGCGTTGCTCCAGCCAGCCCAGCACTTGCCGGAAGTTATGCAGGTAGTAAAGGGGGTTCTCGAGGGGGTTGGAAGTCACGGAAGAAAGGCGCCACGGCAGGTCAGTACTGGTTATGCGTACAGATAGCAGCCGCTACCCCTGCCTGGCAAACGTTATTGGATAAATGGTGGAGAGAAGATTTTTTCCATGGACCAGCGAACTTTCGTCGTCTTCACTACACCAAGGGCCAGGACTTATAGTGCCCGCGCAACGCGGATACCCCATCGATATCGAGGTCTGTATGAACC
>NZ_JBJJLO010000202.1:0-4668 GCF_046230915.1 Pseudomonas sp. KCJK8993 | reverse complement strand
ATCTATATCTGGTCTTCATGGGTTTGTTGTTTTGCTTGGTAAAGTCTTTGTGTGGAAGTTTGGAGTAGTTAATTAAGGATGATAAGTATGGATAGTGCAAATCATAGTCAGTTCAAAGAGCTTTCAAATATTTATACCAGTATGGCGGAATGGCCATTTAGGCGGGAAATAGAAATACCAAGTGTCTTAGAGTTGTTGGGGGATATAAAGGGTAAGAGAGTGCTTGACTACGGCTGCGGTGAGGGAACATATTCTCGGTTATTGAAAAGTTTAGGAGCTGAAAGTGTAACTGGTTTCGATCTTGAAAAGGGAATGCTGGTTCAGGCCGAAAATATTGAGCGTGTAAGTCCATGTGGCATAGAATATGTCTCGGAGTTGGATGTTTCTCTAAATGGGACTTTTGATGTGGTGCTTGCTGTTTATGTACTACCTTATGCTAATAATAAAGATCTTTTGATGGCAATGTGTAAGAATATGGCAAAGCTTTTAAAGCCAGGTGGTAAGTTGGTGGCATTGCCAGTTCATCCAGATTATGAAAAAAAACCTGGTTTTTACGAGAAGTATGGTTTTTCCATGTTGCAATCTGCTGTGTATCAAGAAGGTGGTGAGATACAATTGGATTTATTTTGCTCTGGAACTAAATCTACAGTAAAAGCTTGGTATTGGTCTTTTTTAGCACTTGAAGAAGCGCTTGTTGGAGCTGGGTTTACGCATATAAATTTTACAAACCCATTGCCTGAAAAATATAAGGACATTGATCGGGCTCCTGAGTTTCTTCAAGATTACTTAATGGTGCCTCACGCTGTAATTATTGATTGCATTAAGTTTGATTGAGTCGATTTTTAAGAGTAAAGGAGAAACTCTATGTTGGCTCTTGTTAAAGCGGAGGAGTCCGTTGGCCTGTGGATGCGCGATGTTCCTACACCAGAAATTATGGAAAACGAGGTGCTCATAAAAATTCACAAAACGGGCATTTGCGGTACTGATTTGCATATTTGGAACTGGGACGGTTGGGCGCAGAAGAATATTCCTGTTCCACAAATAGTTGGACATGAATATTCCGGTGTAATAGTTGAGCTGGGAAGGAATGTTAAAAACCTGCGGTTGGGCCAACGTGTAACAGGTGAGGGGCATCTAGTCGACTTAAACTGTCGGGCGTCCAGGGCTGGATGCTTTCATTTGGACCCGCATACCCGAAGCGTAGGTGTAAACCATCCTGGGGCCTTTGCCGAGTACTTGGCGTTGCCGGCTTTTAACGTCGTTCCGCTGCCTGATGAGATAGATGACGAACTTGGCGCCATACTCGATCCTTTGGGAAATGCTGTACATACGGCGCTAGCATTTGATGTGACTGGTAATGATGTAGTCATCACCGGCGCCGGTCCTGTTGGCATCATGGCGGCAGCCGTGGCACGTCATGCCGGTGCGGGACGCATTTTCATCGCCGACCTCGAGCCATTTCGTTTGGACTTGGCCTGTCGGTTAGTTGATGTAATTCCGATAGATATAAGGCAGAACAGTCTGGCAGATGCCGCACGATTGTATGGACTTAAGGAGGGGTACGACATTGGATTCGAAATGAGCGGAAGTAGTTCAGCATTGGACTCGCTGATTGAATCAATAGCTACTGGTGGCCGTCTTGCTTGTTTGGGGTTGCCAGCAGCCAGTATTACTATTAAATGGGAGGCTGTTGTTTGTAAAAGTCTTCGTATTGAAGGTATTTATGGTCGAGAGATGTTTGAGACTTGGCGTAAAATGCTCAGTATGCTAAGTGGCGGGTTGCAAGTGAAAGGCATAATTACCCATCGTTATGCGGTAGAAAATTTTTCTCAGGCATTTAATACGATGAGTGCAGGGCAGTCAGGGAAGATTATTTTGAACTGGTGTTGAGTGTTCGGAATATGAACTTAAACTTAATCGATTCCAAGGAAGGGATAATATGGTTATCAAGGTGGAAGTTCTCAGTTCATTTGAAGAGCTGGATGTGGATGAGTATTGCTCGTTTGTTGGAGCCTGTTCGGCTCCTTTTTTTTACGATTTAAGATTCATTCGTGCAGCTGAACGCTCTCCGTTGATAGGGTTTAAAAAGGTTTTCTATTTGCTGGCTCGGGTTGACGGTGATCTTGTTGGATTTTTACCTGCATATTTACAGAGACTTAGTGATGTTGATCCTTTAGGAGTGTTATCGAAAAACTGCGGCTTAAACAATGATGGTGATGATTTGGGCCTGTTTAGCCATGTTATGCATTGTTACGACAGCCGGCTGCTTTCCTGCAGGGAGGATACGACGGTTCATGCCGCGATTTTGTCAGCGTATGAGGATCTAGCAGTTAAGCACGGAGCGCGCTATTTCGCTATTCTCAATGTAGATGAAGAACCGTTGCTCAAGGTAGCTAAGGAGTATGGTCTTAATGTGTTGTATATGGTGGATCGCTATTACAAAAACTTGGAAGATTATTTTGATTTGAACTCGGTTGTTAAGTCTTTTCCTCATAAGGGACGCAATGAGCTGCGTCGCCAGTTACGAAAGTTCGAGGCTGACCAAAGAGCTGAGATCAAGATACTAACGTCCCCCTTTGACCATCGCCTAGAAAAATTAGCGGAGCTGTGCCATAGCACTACGGCTAGAAGGGGAACGCCCCAGTTTTTTCCAACACATGCATTGGCAGATTTTGTTCGAGTTTGTGATGGTTTGGCTCGCCTGTTCATCATCGAACGTGAAGGAAACTTGATCAGTGGAATGATTTGTTATGAGCTAGACGATACTTTATGTCTTTGGTCGGCAGGGATGGAATATCACCATACTGAATTCAGTCCTTACACAATTCTAGTTTACTCTGCTTATCGCTATGCCTTCGAGAACGGTATCCGGTATATTGAATTTGGTAGACTTAATGAGAAAACAAAGACGCGTCTTGGTTTTTATGCTAAACCAATGCAGGCATTAGTCAGTCGAGACTTGAAAGACCTACGGAAACAGGTTCCAATAGTTGAGCGAAAGTACCTTGAAGGATCAACTCCGCAATATAGTCAATGGTATGCATCCAGAGTATGGAATGGTCGTGATTTCAGACGTATGCCGTCCATGGTGGTTTGTGTAAAAAATGAATCTGAGGTGGTTGAAGCCATAAATTATGCCCGTAAGAATAATCTGAAAGTCACAGTAAAAACCGGTGGGCATAGTTATGCCGGTAGCTTCCTACATAATAATACGCTACTGATTGATCTCGCCAACTTGAACGAGCTAGAAGTTGATTTTGAAAATCATCGGGTTACAGCCCAACCTGGTGTAACGAGCCAACAACTTAATGAAGTTCTTGCCGAATATGATTTGGCTTTTCCAACAGGTCATGCCCGGAATGTTATGCTTGGTGGATTCTTGCTGGGCGGGGGATTGGGAATAAACTGCAGTCAATGGGGAGGCATGAGTACCTTTAATATTGAGGCGTTAGAGGTGATCACTTCCGATGGTCAGATACGTTATGTTGATAACTGCAATAGCCCAGATCTATTTTGGGCTGCCAGAGGTGCAGGGCCTGAGTCATTCTTTATAGTTACTCGGTTCTATCTTAAATGCTGGAAGCGCCCATCGGTTATTACTTCTAGTGTATATTCGCTGAGTTTAGAGCAAGTGCCTGTTTTGCTCGCCGGTTTGGAGAAAGCCAGTCCGCAGAAAAATATACAGATTATGCTGGCGGTAGGTCCTAAACCTGAGGGAGGTCACGAGGGATTATTAAGTATAATAATTTTTTCCAATAGCCGCGGCGATGCTCTTGATCTTCGTGCCTCACTAGTCTCGCGTCTTGGCAGAGCGTTGAAAGTAGTAGAGGAAGATCAAACGGTAGATTTTGAAAATTTCTATAAGCAAAGCGATGATATGCTAGTTTCTCAACGTTATCGTACAGACAACATACTCACTGACAGGGGGGAGGAGGCCTTCAAAATCTTGGCCCGTAATCTTGAGCTGCCTCATTCAAGAGCTACAGTTCCGTTAATTATATGGCGAGGAGAATACACCTATCCGGATGCAGCCTTTTCAGTGAAAGGTAAGTATTTCATTTCTACTTATGCCCAGTGGGACGACCAAGAGGATGACGAACTAAATACTGACTGGTTGATAGAGCTATATAATCAGTTGGGGGAGATTGCGACGGGCAGCTATGTCAACGAATTTGACTTGGAGGCCCGTAAGGAGAATGTATCTCGCTGCTTTAGCGCTTCTGCTTGGTTGCGTTTGACGACACTGAGAGAATATTACGACCAAGATAAGCTATTTGCTACTTCTGTCTTCAAACATTAATTTATAGTTCGATTCTATTTTTTATGTAATTGAGTTTTTACATAATTTCTGATTTTCCAGGCGTATTTGGTCATCGAGCAAAATGACGTGAACCTCAACGCCTGCAGGTATTATCAGTGGATGAGTGAGGCGTAACTGTCCAGGCTTCAGCGTGACCGTTTCCGAGTGCTGGTGAGCCGCAGGTGATAAGGAGTATGGCTTTGAACATACGGGCTGTACCTAGTTACTTGTAGATAGGTACAGCCTGGGTCGACTCAAAACTGAGCGTAATAGAACGTGGGTAACTTGCAGTCTTTAATTTTTTTAGTACGGTTAAGCTGCGTTCTCTCCCATAAAAATTCCTAAGAAATAGTATAGGTATCAATGCC
>NZ_JBJJLO010000201.1:0-4704 GCF_046230915.1 Pseudomonas sp. KCJK8993 | reverse complement strand
AGTTATGATTGTGTACATACTGCAGCATATTTCCGAATATGGAGATAGAGAGGATGTTAAGATAATTGGTATTTATAGTACTGCTGAGTTGGCCAATGAAGCCGCGTTAGATATTTCACTGGCACCAGGGTTTAAGGAGTTCCCCCAAGGTTTTAGTGTGGATCCCTATGAACTAGACAGAACTTTTTGGAAGGAAGGGTTCTGAGGTGGGTCACAAGCATGTGTAGATAAGTGTTCAATCAAGGAGCGTCGATTTAGTTTTAGTCCCAAAACGTAGGGTGTAGAAATTTATGGAGCAAAAAGGAATAATAGAGAGGAATAATGCTTTCTCGAAAGTTTTTGGGTGCTGGAATATGCTTTGGCATGATCCAATTGGGCTTGGCTTATGCTGATGGGGCGGCAGATTTTGAATTTATAGATTATCAATGCACTGGTGATGATTCAGGTTAGCCTAACTTTACATCTGAGTGGGCGGCGGACATGCAAGGGGTAAGATTGAGCACTATTATGAATTGCACTTTTTCGGCTCAGGTGTCGGAGTATCAGATCGGAAATAAAGAAGTAGTATTTAAATAAAGGGCTATCGCCATGGAGAAAGGAGTTTTTGCCGCCTGCGAATGTTCCCATCGAATACTTTTCAAGTTGAAGGTTGATAAAGGATTTTCTGTACGAGTATTCCAAGATGGATCAGAGTTGCCTGAAAGCAGGTAGGGATGAATTAGACGTCGAGTAAGGAGAGGTCTAGTATTCTTGGCGAGACCTAGAGACGCTAAGTGAGGGAGTTATGTTTAATCGACGGGTTTGGTTAGGTTTTGCTCTCGCACCTTTGCTGCCCTCAGTATTGTTCTTGATCGCATTTCATTTGTCCGATCTAAGGCAGGCGGCTTTTCTTCTGGGATTTTCACTATTGTTTAGCTACTTACCAAGCCTGCTATTTGGGATTCCGCTTGTGGTTTTTCTGAAAAGCAGAAAAGTGTTAAGCATTGTCAGCGTGGTTTTATGCGGATCACTGCTGGGTGCTATTACTTTATATATGTTTGGATTTGTTTCTTCTATGCCGCTAAGTTCACCCAAGGGAATTGCTCCTGAGTTGAGGGAAGTTTTTTCTGGAGGCGTGCTTGGTGCTTTAGTTTCCACATTATTCAGCTTGATAGCCGGTTTTCCACTGTTTAACTCAAAGGCTCGATGAACAATTTTTAATTTTAAATATTTCGTTTTCCTTTGAATGCAAATGTTGGCTTTGGTGATTCAGCCTTTTGGCTCGCACAGCCTACGATGAGCGCGACAAGCGAGAGAGTGGTCAACTGCATGATCATCTACTGTCTATAGAGGAACCATATACTCGGTCAGGTGAATTATAACTCATCGAGGCTTGAAAATATTCAAAAGCAAACTATGATCAAGATGACGGTATGGAGGCTGTCATGAATGTTCAAAATCAGACGGAAGACATGGGCTTTTCTCTTGGTTTATATCGTAGGTGTTAGTGGCTATATTTACTACCTCTATGCCGAGACTAAAGGAATTCTCACGGCTCATCTTAATGATAAGCTGCAGCATGCTGCTTTGGGAGGGGCGGCCATCCTCGGCGACCGTTACCATGATAACTTGGTAGACAAACAGTCCAAATCGGAGGCTGAAGACTGGAACACTATTCAGCGACTTTCTCAGTTCAACGAGTCAATGGGTACTACCTTTGTCTACAGTGTAATAAAACGGTCAGGGAAAGCCTATCTGGTCAGCTCAAGCGCATTAGAAAAGGAAATTCAAGAGCAGAATTTTGTACGCTTTTTTGATCCCTATCCTGATGCTAGTCAGGCTCTGCTAGATAGTTTTGATCGTACGGAGCCGACTTGGATTGATTACACGGATCATTGGGGGGATTTTCGTGCGGTTTTCATCCCAATGAAGTCTCAAGACGGCACGATTTATGTAGCTGGTGCAGAGATATTGTTGTCCAACTACTACCAGCAACTTAAACAGGATTCCTTGCACCATATCATACTTGCCATTTTGGTATTTCTCGCCTTTAGTCTTTTGTTTGTGATTGACTTATTCCGTATGCGGACTCATCTCCAGCAACTGCAAGTAAATGAACAGGTTTTGAGCCAGGCAAAAAATGCCGCCGAGGATGCTGATCGCTCAAAAACTAGATTTTTAGCCACTATGAGTCATGAGATTCGCACGCCTATGTACGGAGTTATTGGTGCGACTGAATTACTAGCCGCTTCTTCTTTAAGTGTCGAGCAAAGTGGTCTGGTGAACACGATTCATACTAGTGGGCGAGTCTTGCTGTCTCTTATCGATAATATTCTCGATCTGGCAAAAATCGAAGCGGGAAAACTTGAGTTGAGGCCTAGTGTATTTGAAGTAAGAAAGTTGGTGTCCTCCAGCCTTGAAATGATCAGGCAAAATGTTCAGGACAAGCCAATCATTATTGAGGCTCAGGTATCACCGAATGTGCCAACTTTGGTAAAAATCGATATCGACTGCCTTCGTCAGATACTGATCAATTTAATGGGGAATGCAGTAAAATTTACCGAAAGTGGAACAGTTTCGCTCCAGGTCAAGACCAGCAGTTCTCCCTCTCGATCTCAACTGGACTTCTCCATATCCGATACCGGAATAGGTATCCCTAGGGAGCGGCAAGACAACCTATTTATGCCCTTCGCCCAACTCAAAGGATCGACGAATCAACGCTTTACCGGTAGCGGTCTCGGCCTTTCAATTTGCAAGAATTTAGTCGAGGCGCAAGGAGGGACTTTATCCTTTACTAGTGAACCTGGGGTTGGATCAACATTTTCCTTCTCTCTCCCCATAGAGCCTTTTTCAGCTTCGGAAATCCCCTCCGAAAATGATCATAAGCTAGTGGTGAGCTTCGACTCGTCTTTTTCTAGAAATTATTGTCTCAATATCTTATTGGTGGAAAATCACCCGATTAACCAAAAAGTTGCCTTGGAAATGCTGCAGGCGCTTGGGTATGCACCTACGCTTGCGTCAGATGGTCTGGAGGCAGTCAATCAGTGTATGACATGGACTCCAGACATTATATTCATGGATATAAATATGCCTGTTATGGATGGGCTAGAAGCCATCCGCAGAATTCGTAACCTACCATTGGGCGATACTTGCTACATTGTTGCGTTTACTGCAAGCGCGTTTTCTAGCGAAATAAAGCGCTTTAAGGCCGCCGGTGCCAATGATATTTTAACCAAACCGGCAAACTTCCAAAGTCTGACCCGAGTACTTCAGCATGCAGCCAACTACCAGCAATTGCGGGCCAGTGCTTCGGTAGCGGGTTGAGCTTCAGGTTGAAATGCCCTCAGGGCAAAAACGCCATTACGGAAACAGGAGAACCTGACCCCTCTTTAAGTCTAAGAACACCAATGACCAGAGTTGAACCCTTTGCAGGTAGCTGATCGAGATTGGTTAAGCACTCTAGGACGATACCATTTCCCGCCAAAATTTGGCGGTTGGTGGCGTAAACTGTATCTTGGCCAGGATCCACACCATGTGTATCTATGCCGACACCAGCTATCTTGCGCTCTTCGAGTAGAAATTTGGTCGTGGCAGCGCCCACACCCGGAAAGTGTGGGCCTTTCGCGTCTTCATTGATAAAACGCTTGGGATCATTCCACAGGGCTTGCCATCCTGTATAAAATAAAACCAAAGAGTTTTGGGGAATATGGCCATTGGCCTGTTCCCATTTCTCTATATCTTGAAGGTCAATCACATAGTCCGGGTTATCTTTAGTCTTGGCTCGTATATCAATCACGACCGCCGGGCGTACCAACGACTCTGGTTTATAGGCGTCTATTCCAATGGCGTTAGGATAAAAACTATTGGGAGCATTCATGTGGGTCGCGCTGTGCTCGCCAATACTGAAGCGGCGCAGGTAATAACCGTCTTTTTCTTGTAAGGCTATTACGTCAAACTCAACTTGAGGGTCGTTAGGCCAGAGCGGGATAGTGGGACTAATAATATGGCTTAGATCAATTATTTTTTGAAACTGAATACTCTGCATTCCGTTGGTATCCTTACTATCTTCAAGATTTATTCCGATAGCTATCGCTGATAAAGTGGTCAGTATAGCAATGGATATCCCTTTGAAATATAACTTGTGCTTCCTTGATGTCATGATTGTAATTGACTTCCCTTTAACTTAAGAGGTGACTCGTTTTTTACGCCTGCTTGCAACGTTAGGGAGGACCTTTGAGGGGCTCGATCATAACGGATAGAACACCTAGCCTGCAGCTTTGGTTCTCGGCGATTCATTAAAACTGTGGCTATGATCGTATTATCCGGTTATTGCAACTGATGTGAGATTGCTTCGTGGGGCTGGCAGGTCAGGGCTGCTGCTGATCAGGGGTAAGGTCACAAATACCGCGGCCCAGCGAAACCGGAACAATGGAGTCATTTTTTCTTTCTCTCAGCGATACGTATGAGCCGCTGTGCAGCGCTGCCATCGACTACGAATGAGCGCGGCGCTTTGTCGTAGAGGGGGAACACCTGCTTGATTGTTTCTTCGAACGAGCCTTCAAAGCGCAATGGAGCAGCAATTGGGTAGTCCAGGTCCTCTGGGTCCCACAGCAACGTTCAGTTGGCCTTCTGTGCCCAGGCCTCAACGCTCTGGCGAAGAGTTGATCCGGTACTGGCCGTCCAGATCTCCGGCAGAGGCTTCGCAGACACGGGCGCCGGGTTCAT
>NZ_JBJJLO010000200.1:0-4732 GCF_046230915.1 Pseudomonas sp. KCJK8993 | reverse complement strand
GCACAGGCGGCTTGTCACCTGCTTCGCTCCTGGCGCGGGCATGGCTGACTCAATCGGCTACACCCAATGGCTCGATGCGACCGTGACAGCCGGCAGCCGCGCCCTAGTATAGGGAGCCTTACGCAAGACTTATAAGAACAGCACAAGGACATACGCATGCGACGCTGGAATGGCTGGGGGGATGCATCCACGGTGGTCGAATTGCCGGCCGAAGGCGCGGGCTTTCTCGCCGAGCGCCTGGGGCCGGGATTCAGGTTGCCGGAAGCTTCCCTGGAACAGGCCCTGGCCCGGGTGCCGGCATCGCGCTTGCCGGCCCATCCGCTGTACAGCATCGAACCCCAGGAGCGGCTGTTACACGCCCGGGGCCAGAGCCTGGCGGACTGGCTGGCGTTGCGTGAAGGCGAGCTGGGGGTCTATCCGGATGCGGTGGCGTTTCCGGAAAGCGCCGGGCAGATTCGCCAATTGCTGGCCCTGGCCGAGGAACGCGACCTGTGCCTGATTCCCTATGGCGGCGGCACCTCGGTGGCCGGCCATATCAACCCGGCCTGGTCCGAGCGACCGGTGCTGACGGTGTCCCTGGCGCGCATGAGCCGCCTGCTGGACCTGGACGAAGACAGCCTGCTGGCCACCTTCGGTCCCGGCGCCAGCGGCCCCCAGGTGGAGAGCCAGTTGCGCGCCCGAGGCTACACCCTCGGGCACTTCCCGCAGTCCTGGGAGCTGTCGACCCTTGGCGGTTGGGTCGCCAGCCGTTCCAGCGGCCAGCAGTCGCTGCGCTACGGGCGCATCGAGCAATTGTTCGCCGGCGGCACCCTGGAGACCTTCGCCGGGCCGATGCCGATCGCCACCTTCCCGGCCTCCGCCGCCGGCCCCGACCTGCGTGAAGTGGTGCTGGGCAGCGAAGGGCGCTTCGGGATCATTTCCGAGGTCAAGGTGCGGGTCAGCCGCTTGCCGGACGACGAGCGTTTCTACGGGGTGTTCCTGCCGGACTGGACCCAGGCCCTGCAGGCCGTGCGAGTCCTGGCCCAGGCCCGGGTGCCGCTGTCGATGCTGCGCCTGTCCAACGCCGTGGAGACCGAGACGCAACTGGCCCTGGCCGGCCACCCGACACAGATCGCCTGGCTGGAAAAGTACCTGGCGCTGCGGGGCGCGGGCCAGGGCAAGTGCCTGTTGACCTTCGGCGTGACCGGCAATCGCCGGCAGAACGCCTTGTCCCTGCGCCAGGCGCGCCAGCATTTGAAGGTCTTTGGCGGGGTATTCACCGGCACCCTGCTGGGCAAGAAGTGGGCGCAGAACCGCTTCCGTTTCCCCTACCTGCGCGAAAGCCTGTGGAACGCCGGCTACCTGGTGGACACCCTGGAAACCGCTACCGACTGGAGCAACGTCGATGCTTTGCTGCAACGCATCGAGGACAGCCTGCGCGACGGCCTGGCCGCGGAGGGCGAGCAGGTGCATGTGTTCACCCACCTGTCTCACGTCTATGGCGAAGGCTCGAGCATCTACACCACCTACGTGTTCCGTCCGGACCGGCAGTACCCGGCGACCCTGGCCCGCTGGCAGGCGCTCAAGCACGCTGCCAGCCAGACCATCGTCAATCACCACGGCACCATCAGCCACCAGCACGGGGTGGGCAAGGACCACGCGCCGTACCTGTTGCGGGAAAAGGGTCCGCTGGCCATTGATGCGCTGCAGGCTCTGAGTCGCCACTTCGACCCGGCCGGGCGTCTCAATCCCGGCACCTTGCTGGAGCAGTGAGCCATGAACCAGGACTGGAATGCCCAGTGGCGCCAGCAGGCGCTGCCCGGGTTGGCGACTCAACCCTGGGACCTGATCGTGATCGGCGGCGGCATCAGCGGCGCCGGGATCCTGCGTGAGGCGGCCCGGCGCGGTTGGCGCTGCCTGCTGCTGGAACAGCGGGACTTTGCCTGGGGCACCTCCAGCCGTTCCTCGAAGATGGTCCATGGCGGTTTGCGCTACATCGCCAAGGGGCAGTGGCGCCTGACCCGGGATTCGGTGCGCGAGCGCCAGCGCTTGTTGCAGGAGGCTCCCGGCTTGGTCGAGCCCATGGGTTTCCTGATGCCCCATTACCGTGGCCAGTTCCCCGGCCCACGGGTGTTCGGCGGTCTGCTGAGCCTCTATGACGCCCTGGCCGGGCGGCGCAACCACAGGTTCCACGATGCTGGGCAGTTGCCGTTCCTGGTGCCGGGGGTGAAGACCCCGGGCTTGCTGGGTGGCACCTGTTTTCTCGATGCCTTGACCGACGATGCGCGGCTGGTGCTGCGGGTATTGGCCGAGGCCCGGGCCGATGGCGCCCTGGCGTTGAACGGCGTGCGGGTGACCGGTTTGTTGCGCGAGGAGGGGCGGGTCTGCGGGGTCGCGATCGACGACAGCGAAGGCGGTGCGCCACGCCAGCTGCGCTGCTCGGTCCTGGCGGTGGCCACGGGCGCCTGGGCCGAGCGCTTGCGGCCGGCGGATGCGGGGCGCCAGTTGCGGCCGTTGCGTGGCAGCCACCTGCTGTTGCCGGGCTGGCGCCTGCCGGTGGCCCATGCCTTGAGCTTCATGCATGCCGAGGACCGCCGGCCGGTGTTCGTCTTTCCCTGGGAAGGCGCCACCGTGGTCGGCACCACCGACCTGGACCACCATGAAGACCTGGACTTGAGCGCCAGCATCAGCCAGCAGGAGCTGCATTACCTGCTGGCGGCCTGCGCCCAGCAGTTTCCCGAGGCGCGGATCGTCGCCGGCGACGTGCTTTCGACCTGGGCCGGGGTACGCCCGGTGGTGGCCGCTGGCGGCGCGGACTCCCAGGGCAAACCGTCCAACGAAACCCGCGAGCATGTGCTATGGCAGGAGCCGGGGTGCGTGACCCTGGCCGGTGGCAAGCTCACCACCTTCCGGCCCCAGGCCATCGAGGTGCTGGCCGCTTGTGGGGCGATGATCGGACGCAGTGTCAGCGACGACGGCGCCCCGGTGTTCGCCCCGGTGCCGGCGGTGGACATTCCCGGGCTCAGCGGCGCCCAGCTACGGCGCCTGGCCGGGCGCCATGGCCGTGACCTGCCGCGGCTGGCGCAGTTAGTGGAGCAGTTGGGCCACGAGTGCGTCGGCGCCAGCGACACCCTGTGGGCCGAACTGGCCTTTGCCGCCGAGGCGGAAATGGTCCTGCACCTGGACGACCTGCTGCTGCGCCGCACGCGCCTGGGCCTGCTGCTGGCCGAGGGCGGCGCCAGCTACCTGCCAGCCATCCGCAACCTTTGCCAGGAGCGCCTGGGCTGGAGCGACGCCCATTGGCAAGCCGAAGAACAGCGTTACCTCGCCCTGTGGCAACGCCACCACAGCTTGCCTCGCACTGACGCCTAACCAAGAGAGCCCCATGGATAATCACAACAATGAGCGGGACTACCTGCTGGCCATCGACAACGGAACCCAGAGCGTGCGCGCGCTGCTGTTCGACCTTGCGGGCAACCTGATCGGCAAGGGCAAGGTGGAACTGGAGGCCTACTACTCGACCCAGCCCGGTTGGGCCGAACAGGACCCGGACTACTACTGGGCCAAGCTCGGCGAAGCCTGCCAGATCCTCTGGCAGCAGACCGGCATCGACCGCTCGCAGATCCGCGGGGTGTCCCTGACCACCCAGCGCGGCACCCTGATCAACGTCGATGCCCAGGGGCGGGCGCTGCGCCCGGCGATCCTCTGGCTGGACCAGCGCCAGGCCGAGCTCGAGGGCAAGCTCAAGGGCCCCTGGAGCTGGTTGTTCAAGCTGATTGGCGCCGAGGCCACGGTGGATTACTTCCGCGCCCAGGCCGAAGCCAACTGGGTGGCGCAGAAACAGCCGGAGATCTGGGCCGCCACCGACAAGTTCCTGCTGCTGTCGGGGTTTCTCACCCATCGCCTGACCGGCCATTTCGTCGACTCGGTGGGGTGCTGCGTGGCCTACCTGCCGTTCGACTACAAGCGCCTGCGCTGGGCCGCCCCCAGCGATTGGAAATGGCAGGCCCTGGCGGTACGCCGCGAGCAACTGCCGACCCTGCACAAGCCTGGTGAAACCTTGGGCCGGATCACCGCCGAGGCCAGTCGCCACACCGGCATTCCCGAGGGCCTGCCGCTGATCGCCGCCGGTGCCGACAAGGCCTGCGAGGTGCTGGGCTCCGGGGTCCAGGATTCCACCACGGCCTGTGTCTCCTATGGCACCACGGCCACCATTACCACCACCCGCGCGCATTACCTGGAGGTGGTGCCGCTGATTCCGCCGTATCCGGCAGCGGTGCCGGACCACTACAACTGCGAGGTGATGATCTTCCGTGGCTACTGGATGGTCAGCTGGTTCAAGCAGCAGTTCGGCCTGCGCGAGGTGCAGCAGGCGGCGCAGCAGGGGCTGGAGCCGGAACAGTTGTTCGACGCCCTGGTCCAGGCGGTGCCCCCGGGGTCCATGGGCCTGACCCTGCAACCCTACTGGTCGCCGGGTATTCGCGAGCCGGGGATGGAGGCCAAGGGCGCGATGATCGGTTTCGGCGACGTGCATACCCGGGCGCATATCTACCGGGCGATCCTCGAGGGCCTGGCCTACGCCCTGCGCCAGGGCATGGAGCGCATGGAGAAACGCTCGAAGCTCAAGATCACCCGCCTGCGGGTGGCCGGTGGCGGTTCCCAGAGCGATGCGGCGATGCAACTGACCGCCGATCTCTTCGGCCTGCCGGTGGCGCGTCCGCATGTCTACGTGGCCTCGGGGCCGGGCGCCGTG
>NZ_JBJJLO010000199.1:0-4962 GCF_046230915.1 Pseudomonas sp. KCJK8993 | reverse complement strand
TCCCAACGGCAAGCTGGACCGCAAAGCCCTGCCCAAGCCCGATGCCAACTTGCAGGCGCGGGACTACGTGGCACCGCAGAGCCCGCTGGAGCAACAGGTCGCGCAGATCTGGGCGCAGGTACTGGAAGTGCAGCGCGTCGGTTTGAAGGACAACTTCTTCGAGTTGGGCGGGCACTCGTTGCTGGCTACCCAAGTGGTGGTGCGATTGCGCGAGCAGCTGCACAGCGAGATCGACGTCAAGTCGATCTTCACCACGCCGACCCTGGCCGAGTTCTGTGCCCATGTCGCAGCGCAGCAGACAAATATTTCGCCGGTGCAGGATGCATTGGCTAAATCCCTGGAGGCCCTCAAACGTCTATCAGCAGAAGATTTGGATAAATTGACTTCCTGAGGGGCGTGGCGTGCAAGCATTAATCGAGTCGGTGGGTTCTCTTTCTGCGCAAGAAAAGAAAGCGTTGGCGGTACTGCTCAAACAGCAAGGCATCAACCTGTTCGAGATCGCCCCGGTTTTCAAGCGCCAGCAGGATGAACCGCTGCGACTCTCTTATGCCCAGGAGCGGCAGTGGTTTCTCTGGCAATTGGAGCCCGAGAGCCCTGCCTACCACTTGCCCCGTGCCTTGCGCCTGAAGGGCCGGCTCGACCATTCAGCATTGCAGCACAGTTTCGACACCTTGCTGGCTCGCCATGAAAGCCTGCGTACCCACCTGCATCAGGATGGAGAGCAGGTGGTGCAGGTAGTGCAGGCGCAGTCGAGTGTGTCGATCGACTTGGAGCGAGCCGACCCACAGCAATTGGAAGCCTTGGTAAAGGCTGAAGTGGCCAAGCCCTTCGACTTGCAGCAGGGCCCCCTGCTGCGAGTCAAACTACTGCAGCTGGCCGAGGAGGAACACGTACTGGTGCTGGTACTGCACCATATCGTGTCCGATGGCTGGTCGATGCAGGTCATGGTCGACGAGTGGGTTCAACTGTATGTCGCCTATAGCCAGGGGCGAAGCTTGGCGTTGCCCGACCTGCCGATCCAATACCCCGATTACGCGCTGTGGCAACGTAGTTGGATGGAAGCTGGAGAAAAGGAGCGCCAGCTCGGTTACTGGCGGGAGTTGTTGGGGGGTGAGCAGCCTGTGCTGGAGCTGCCTTTGGATTATCCACGGCCAGCCGTGCAAAGCTATCGTGGTGCCCGGCTGGACGTTGCCCTGGATCATGGGTTGGTGGCAGGGCTCAAGGCCTTGGCCCAGCGCGAAGGCGTGACGCTGTTCATGCTGTTGCTGGCATCTTTCCAGACCCTGCTGTATCGCTACAGCGGCCAGTCCGATATCCGTGTCGGCGTGCCGATCGCCAACCGCACCCGGGTGGAGGTCGAGCGCTTGATCGGCTTCTTCGTCAATACCCAGGTACTGAAGGCCGATATCGATGGGCAGATGACTTTCAGCCAGCTGCTGGCTCAGGTCAAGCAACGGGCTCTCGAGGCCCAGGGGCATCAGGACCTGCCGTTCGAGCAATTGGTCGAGGCCCTGCAGCCCGAGCGCAGCCTGAGTCATAACCCGCTGTTCCAGGTGATGTTCAATCACCAGACCGAGGGCCGTGTCCGTGGTGAACAACAACTGCCAGGGCTGGGCGTCGAGGCATTGGAGTGGGACAGCCAGAGCGCGCAGTTCGATCTGAGCCTGGATACCCAGGAGTCGATCGAGGGCGTCTGGGCTTGCTGGACATACGCGACGGATCTGTTCGATAGCGCCACGATCGAGCGCATGACTCGGCATTGGCAGGCGCTGCTACAGGCTGTAGTGGCGGAGGCCGGGCAGCGAATCGCCCACTTGACGATACAGGATGCCGCCGAGCAACAAGCGCTGTTGCATGCCTGGAATGATGCCGCGCCGGCATTCATGCACCCTGCAGGTGTGCATGGCCTGTTCGAGGTCCAGGCGCGGCAACGTCCTGAAGCGCCGGCCTTGCATCTGGGCCAGCAGTCCATGACCTATGCCGAGCTGAATCGCCAGGCCAACCGTCTGGCCCACTACCTGATCGGCCAGGGGGTCGGACCCGAAGTCCTGGTCGGGATCGCGGTGGAGCGCTCCTTTGCCATGGTGGTCAGCCTGTTGGCAGTGCTCAAGTCTGGTGGTGCCTATGTGCCGCTGGACCCGGATTACCCCCGTGAGCGGCTGTTGCACATGCTCGAAGACAGTGGCGTGCACTTGGTGTTGCGCCAGTCTCATTTGCAATTGCCACTGCCCCAGGGCCTGGTGACGTTGGATATCGACCAGGCCGAAGCGGCATTGCAGCAGTGTTCTGAAGACAATCCCCAAGTGATGGCCGACCCGCGTAGCCTGGCCTATGTGATCTACACCTCGGGCTCGACGGGCAAGCCCAAGGGCGTGGCGATCAGTCACGCCGCCCTGACTGAGTTTTCCAGCATCGCCGCAGGTTATTCACGCTTGACGCCGAATGACCGGGTGCTGCAGTTCGCTACCTTGAACTTCGACGGCTTCGTCGAGCAGTTGTATCCGGCCCTGAGCCAGGGAGCCAGCGTGGTATTGCGTGGTCCAGAGCTTTGGGACAGTGCTCGGTTGTATGACGAAATCATTAACCAGGGCATCACCCTGGCCGACTTGCCAACGGCCTATTGGAAACTGTTCCTGCTCGATTGCCTGGCGGCAGGCCCAAGACCTTATGGAGCGTTACGGCAGATCCATATCGGTGGCGAAGCCATGCCGCTGGATGGGCCGGCGCAATGGCAGCGTGCGGGGCTGGGGCATATCCGTCTACTCAATACCTACGGGCCGACCGAAGCCACTGTGGTTTCCAGCGTGCTCGATTGCAGTGCTGGCAATGAGGCGGCTGGCGGCATAGCCAGTCCGATTGGTCGTTCGTTGCCTGGGCGTGCCTTGTACGTCCTGGATCGCGATCTGAACCTGGCGCCCTTGGGGGCGGTAGGTGAGTTGTATATCGGTAGCCATTGCGGGCTGGCGCGGGCTTACCTGAACCGTGCGCTGTTGACCGCCGAACGTTTTGTCGCGAACCCGTTCTCCAGCACGGGTGAGCGTCTTTACCGTACCGGCGACCTGGCAAGGTACCGGGCCGATGGCGTGATCGAATACATCGGCCGGGCCGATCATCAAGTGAAAGTCCGTGGCTTTCGTATCGAGCTGGGCGAAATCGAAGCACGGCTGCTGGCTCAGGAGCAGGTGCGTGAAGCGGTAGTGCTGGCAGTCGACAACCAGTTGCTGGCGTACCTGGTGGCCGAGCCGTCTGATACCCAGGTGCTGGCTCAGGCGCTGCGTACGGCTTTGGCAGAACAGTTGCCGGATTACATGATTCCAGCGCACCTGATCTTCCTTGAGCGTATGCCGCTCAACCCTAACGGCAAGCTGGACCGTGCTGCCTTGCCCAAGCCTGATAGCAGCCTGATGAATCAGGAATGGGTGGCTCCGGTGAGCGAATCGGAGCAGCAAGTTGCGGCCATCTGGGCCGATATCCTGGGAGTCGAGCGAGTAGGTCTCACCGATCACTTCTTCGAAATGGGTGGCCACTCGTTGTTGGCGATGCAGGTGGTTTCGCGCCTGCGCCATGTCCTGGGGTGTGAGGTGCCCCTGAAGCTGGTATTCGAACAGCCTCGCCTGGGTGGTTTTGTGGCAACCCTGCAGGGAATGGACTCCAGTGCGGTCGTGCAGGCGCCGGCGATGATCACGGTCGATCGTGAACAACCCTTGTCACTGTCGTTTGCCCAGGAGCGCCAATGGTTCCTCTGGCAACTGGACCCGACCAGCGCCGCCTACCATGTGCCCAGCGCGCTGCGCCTGAAGGGCCCGCTGGATCTGGCTGCGTTGCAGCGCAGTTTCGACACCCTGGTGGCGCGCCATGAAAGCCTGCGCACCCATTTGCACCAGGATGGCGAGCGGGCTGTCCAGATCATCGCAGCACAAGCACAAGTGTCGATCCAGCAACTGGAGGTGAAGGAACAGGAGCTCAAGTCCCTGGTCGAGGCGCAGATCGCCCAGCCATTCGATTTGAGCCGGGGCCCATTGCTGCGGGTCAACCTGCTGCGCCTGGCCGAAGATGACCATGTGCTGGTGTTGGTACAGCACCACATCGTGTCCGATGGCTGGTCGATGCAGGTCATGGTCCAGGAACTGATGCAGTTGTACGCCGCCTACAGCCAGGGGCAGGAGTGCGCGTTGCCGGCCCTGGCGATCCAGTATGCCGACTACGCCGCCTGGCAGCGTGACTGGATGGAGGCCGGGGAGAAGGCAAGGCAATTGGACTACTGGTGTGCATTGCTTGGAGGTGAACAACCCGTCCTGGAACTACCGTTCGACCACCAGCGTCCGGCTTTGCAAAGTCATCGTGGTGCTCGTTTGGATGTGTCGTTGCAAGACTCTCTGGTGACTGGCCTGAAAGTCTTGGCACAACGTGAGGGCATGACTCTGTTCATGCTGCTGCTGGCCTCGTTCCAAGTGCTGCTGCATCGCTATAGCGGTCATCAGGACATCCGTGTCGGGGTGCCGATCGCCAACCGCAACCGGGTAGAGACCGAGCGCCTGATCGGTTTCTTCGTCAACACCCAGGTACTCAAGGCCGATATCGATGGCCAGATGACCGTCGGCCAGTTGCTGGCGCAGGTCAAGCAGCGGGCCCTGGAGGCCCAGGCCCACCAGGACCTGCCGTTCGAGCAACTGGTGGAGGCGTTGCAGCCTGAGCGCAGCCTGAGCCTCAACCCGCTGTTCCAGGTGATGTTCAACTATCAGACGCAAGGGAGCCTGGGCGATCAGCCTCAGATGCTCTCTGGGCTGCATATCGAAGGCTTGGAATGGGAGCGTCGTACTGCTCATTTCGATCTGGACCTGGATGTGCATGAAAGCCGCGAGGGTCTCTGGGCTTCGCTGGGTTATGCCACCGACCTGTTCGAAGCCTCGACGATCGAGCGCATGGCCCGCCACTGGCAGAACCTGCTGCAGGCGATGGTTA